>JBILHV010000088.1:0-6551 GCA_044350305.1 Burkholderiaceae bacterium | reverse complement strand
GATTAACGGCTGTGGACATTAATTTCAGGGAAGAAAAACGCGATTTCAACGCGCGCGGTTTCAGGCGCATCGGAACCGTGCACAGCATTGGCGTCAATGCTGTCCGCAAAGTCAGCACGAATAGTGCCCTTATCGGCCTTCTTGGGATCTGTTGCGCCCATCAGGTCACGATTCTTCTGGATAGCGCTTTCGCCCTCCAACGCCTGGACAAACACTGGGCCGGAAATCATGAAGTCGACCAAGTCTTTGAAAAATGGACGAGCACTGTGGACCGCGTAAAACCGCTCAGCGTCGGCGCGCGACAACTGGAGCATGCGTGCAGCGATCACTTTGAGTCCTGCGCCCTCAAAACGGGCAACAATTTGACCAACGACGTTCTTGGCGACCGCGTCGGGCTTAATAATCGATAGGGTACGTTCAACAGACATGTAAAACTCCAATAATTCTCAATAAAAACAGGGACTTTGCTTATGCTCACCGTAGCCCACGATTCTAGCACGCCACTAAGTCTCACAACACCCTAAAATAGCAGGGTTTTGCCAGTTTCTGGCTCGGCGTAAAGCGGCCTTGTTTCCCTTATCGCCCCTGCGTCACCCTATTTTTTGTGGATAACTTGATGAATCAGTCCAGCACCCTCCCCGACGGGGAACTGTCCAAAAGCTTTGAGCCAGCGGATCTAGAGGCCCGTTGGTATACAGAGTGGGAAAAACGAGGCTACTTTGCCGCCGGCCAGCAGGCAAAAGGCGATGCCAATGGTGCGCCCTACGCGATTCAGTTCCCGCCGCCTAACGTCACGGGCACCTTGCACATGGGGCATGCCTTTAACCAAACGATTATGGATGGCCTGATCCGGTACCACCGCATGAGAGGGCACGACACCGTGTTTGTGCCCGGCACCGATCATGCAGGGATCGCCACGCAAATTGTGGTGGAACGTCAGCTTGACGCACAAAAGACCACACGCCACGACCTGGGACGAGAGAAATTCATCGAAAAAGTCTGGGAGTGGAAAGAACTCTCAGGCAACACCATCACGACCCAAGTGCGGCGTTTGGGCGCCTCGGCAGACTGGCCTCGTGAATACTTCACGATGGATAACCAGATGTCTGCTGGTGTCGTCGAAACCTTTGTGCGCCTGTACAAGCAAGGTCTGATTTACCGGGGCAAGCGCCTGGTCAATTGGGATCCAAAGCTACTCACGGCGGTATCAGACCTAGAAGTGCAATCGGTCGAAACCGATGGACATCTTTGGCATATCCGTTACCCGTTTGTTGACGGCCCCCAAACGATCACCCACGAGGATGGCACGTCAGAATCCATCACCGGAATGACCATCGCCACCACGCGCCCTGAAACCATGCTCGCAGACGGAGCGCTCTGCGTACACCCTGACGATACGCGTTACCAGCATCTCGTCGGAAAAATGGTAGATCTGCCTTTGTGCGATCGCCAGATTCCCATCATTGCCGATGACTTTGTGGACCCCAAGTTTGGGACAGGCTGCGTAAAAATTACCGGCGCACACGACTTCAACGATTACGCCTGCGCGCAACGCCATCACCTTCCGCTCATCGTGATTTTCACTCTGGATGCACGCATTAATGACCAGGGGCCCGCACAGTTCAAAGGCATGGATAGATTCGACGCACGCAAAGCTGTCGTTCAGGAACTGGAGCAAAAAGGCTTTCTGGTTAAAGTTGACGCGCACAAAATGATGCAGCCACGTGGCGATAGAACCGGCGCCGTGCTCGAACCTATGCTGACGGACCAGTGGTTTGTCGCCATGAGCAAGCCCGCGCCTGCCGATACGCTCCACCCCGGAAAGAGCATCACTGACGTTGCACTGGAGGTGGTGGCCAAAGGGGATATCCAGTTTTATCCCCAAAACTGGACAACCACGTATAACCAATGGCTTGAAAACATTCAGGACTGGTGCATCTCACGCCAATTGTGGTGGGGACATCAGATTCCTGCCTGGTACGCACCCGACGGACAAGTCTTCGTCGCGCATACTGAAAAAGATGCAAACGATCAAGCGCGCGCAGCAGGCGTGACGGCTGCGTTGACTCGTGATCCCGATGTGCTCGACACCTGGTTCTCCTCGGCCTTGGTGCCCTTCACTACCCTGGGGTGGCCACAAGAAACCCCCGATTACAAACGCTATTTACCCTCGAGCGTCTTGGTCACGGGTTTTGACATCATTTTCTTTTGGGTGGCGCGCATGGTCATGATGACGACTCATCTGACGGGCCAAGTGCCTTTCAAGCACGTTTATGTGCACGGACTCATCCGAGATGCCGAAGGGCAAAAGATGAGTAAGTCAAAGGGGAACACCTTAGACCCAGTCGACCTCATCGACGGTGTTGACCTAGAAAATCTCGTCACTAAACGCACGTTTGGCCTCATGAATCCAAAGCAAGCGGGCTCGATCGAGAAGGCGACGCGCAAGCAATTCCCAGAGGGCATTCCAGCGTTTGGAGCTGATGCGCTGCGCTTCACCATGGCAGCGTACGCTACGCTCGGGCGCAATATCAACTTTGACCTCAAGCGTTGCGAAGGATATCGAAACTTTTGCAATAAGCTCTGGAATGCCACGCGGTTTGTGCTGATGAACACCGAGGGCCAGGATATGTCGGCTGCGCCCGCAAGCGCGCAGAGCTTTGTCGATAAGTGGATTCTTGGACAGCTGCAACAACTTGAACTCGATGTCGCGAAAGGTTTTTCAGATTACCGTTTCGACAATATTGCGAATGCGCTTTATCACTTCGTTTGGGATGAGTACTGCGATTGGTATCTGGAGCTTGCGAAGGTTCAGATTCAAACGGGTCATGCAGACCAACAGCGCGCGACGCGAACCACACTGATTGAGGTCCTCGAGACGGTGTTACGACTGCTACACCCCATCATGCCCTTCATCACTGAAGAGCTGTGGCAAAAAGTATCGGTGGTCGCCGGGCGCCGCGACGTCAACGAAACCGCAAGCGTATCGGTTCAATCTTTTCCTGTTGGGGATGCGAGTACCATCGATGAAGCAGCGACGCTGCAACTTAACGCGTTGAAAGCGCAAATTGAAGCTGTTCGTGCCTTGCGCGGAGAAATGAACCTCTCGCCCGCAGCACGGGTGCCTTTAATAGCCGAAGGCCCCAAAGATCAGTTAGAGCTGCATGCGCCCTACCTGGCTGCGTTGGCCAAGCTCTCGGAGGTTCAGGTTGTGGCGACCCTCCCTGACGACGGTGCACCGGTGCAGGTCGTCAGCAACACACGTCTGATGCTAAAAGTCGAGATTGACGTGGCAGCGGAAAAAATCCGCCTGGATAAAGAAATCGCTCGCCTCGAGGGTGAAATCGCCAAGGCTCAAGGCAAACTCACGAACGAATCTTTTGTCGCACGTGCACCCGTTGCTGTCGTTGAACAAGAGAAGCAACGCGTTGCACAATTTGGCGAAACGCTGGCGCAAGTTAAAAGCCAGCGGGCGCGACTGGGTTAGCGCACACGCCTCTCGGCGCTACGGCCCGCTCAGTGTGGCCAGAAATTTTTCATCGGCCGCGCTGAGCAGTCCACGCGAGCGTGCCTGAGCAATCAAATCCGGTCGTTTTGCAAGCGTCAGGCTCAAGGACTGCTCACGCCGCCAACGTGCGATCAGCGCGTGATTACCAGACATCAGTACCGCGGGAACCAACTCACCATCAAATAACTCTGGTCGCGTGTAGTGCGGGCTATCTAGCAAACCCGACAATGCGTCCTGAAACGAGTCTTGAGCCGATGAGTCACCGTGGTTAAGTGCACCTGGCAATAGGCGTACCGCCGCATCGATCATTGCGAGTGCCGCGATTTCTCCGCCGGACAATACGAAATCACCGAGTGACCATTGCGCATCGACAGTGCGGTTGATAAAACGCTGATCCACGCCCTCATAGCGTCCACAAACAAAGATAGCCCCTTTTGTTGCGGCCAAGGTCGTCGCATGATGCTGGCTAAATTTTTCTCCGGCGGGAGAAAGCAGAATCACGGGCGCCTGAACGTCAGAGGCATCGTTCGCAAGACGATCTTGTTTGATGGCCTCGACGCTCTTGAGCAACGGCTCCATCATCATCACCATCCCTGGACCACCGCCATAGGGACGATCATCCACCGTACGATGAATGTCTTGCGCCTGATCGCGCGGGTTCCATGTCTGTAACGACCAAAGCCCTTGCTTGTGCGCGCGACCGGTGATCCCAGCATCTCGCACGACGCTAAACGCTTCTGGAAACAAGGTAATGGCGTCAATTCGCATACGCAGCGCTTTGAAATTAAAGGTCAAGCGGCCAATCGGTTTCAATACGGCGCTTGAGGATGTCGACGTCCTGCACATGGGCAGCGACAAAAGGCACCAACACTTCTTGCGGGCGCCCTTTGGCATCGAGCATCAGAACAGGGTTTGCGTCGGAGTCGGGCGGCAGATCTGTTGACACGACAAAACGCTCAACACGCAAAATTGCATGGGCGCCGTTATCGAGTACTTCTTGCACAATGCCCATTTGCTTTCCCTCGCTAAAGACCTGACAGCCAATGAGATCGACCCAGTAATACTCATCAGACTTTGCTTGTGGGAAATACTCTCGAGAGACATAAACGGTATAGCCGCGCTTGGATTCGGCAGCGTCCCGATCCAGTACGCCCTCAAGCTCGGCGACAACAGTCAGCCCCTGCGGACGGCACTGTTTGACCGCATGCGGAGTGCAACGAGACAACAAAAGTTTGGAGGGTTCAGCGCTTGCAGAAGAGTTTGAAGCATCACGTAACGGAGAGGCAGGCGGACAAAGCCACCACACCGGCGCTGCACGCAACACCGTGCTTTGCGCCGAATGCGGTTGGGCTTTAACCCACCCGCGTATTCCATAGGCTGACACGATCCAACCTAGTTCGACTAGATCGTTTGGCGCTTTTGCTGCGCCAGTGTCAGCCATCACGAGCAGGCCGAATCAATTAAGCCGCTGTCGCGACTTTGGCCGAAAAGTCCTTAACCAAACGAGCCACGGCAGGCGACAACTGCGCGCCAACGCCAGTCCAGTGCTGCACGCGATCAAGCGCGATGCGCAGACGCTCTTCGTTTGCATTAGCCACGGGGTTGTAAAACCCGACGCGCTCGATGAAACGACCATCGCGGCGATCACGGGAATCGGTCGCAACGAGGTTGTAAAAAGGACGTTTCTTGGAGCCGCCACGGGCCAGGCGAATCACCACCATACGTAATCCCTTGAAAATGTTCAATAAAAATACTCAGCCACAATGCTGAGGTAAGCCCGCAAGTATAGCATTAAAGAAGTAAGAATTTCAGGCTTCAGGCTTTTATTTGAGCCGGCGCCGCAAGTAATGCGTCACATGCTCAGTCTCGTCCAACTGCACTAGCAATTCATTGCCAGTTTGACGACAAAATGCCTGGAAGTCACGAACCGCGCCACGGTCGGTCGTGATCACGCACAGCACCTCACCGCTCGAGAGCGTTGCGAGCGCTTTTTTCGCCCGCAAAATAGGGAGCGGACATGCCAAGCCGATGGCATCCACTGTTTGATGCACTTCGTTGGGAACTACGCCAGAAACCGGTTCGGTCATATGTGAAATCTTGAATTAAAGCTTGGCCTCTACCCATGCTTTGACCCCGGCTAAGGCACCGGGCAAAGCCTGAGCATCCGTACCGCCACCCATGGCCATATCGGATCGACCACCACCCTTACCACCAATCTGCCCAGCTACGAAGCCGACTAAATCCCCGGCTTTGACCTTTCCAGACCAGTCCGCTGTTACGCCAGCCACCACACTGATCTTTCCATCAGTAGAGGTAGCCGCCAGAAGCACCACAGCTGACTTGAGCTTGTCTTTCAGCTGATCAACCATACTGCGCAAATCTTTTGGGTCGACGCCTTGGACTGCCGTGACAAGCAATTTAACGCCCGCCGGCAGCGCAACCGCCTGATCGCTCAGCGCATTCCCAGCACTCGAAGCAAGCTTTGCACGCGCCTGCTCTAACTCTTTTTCGACCGACTTTAACTGCTCTTGCAGCAAGGCAATGCGCTCTGGCAGATCGGCGGGCTGTGTCTTCAGCGCTGCAGCAGCACGCTGTGCGGTGGCATTGAGCACTTGTACCCAGTTAAGTGCGTTCGCACCAGTGACCGCCTCGATACGACGCACTCCGGCTGCAACACCGCCTTCGGAGACAATTTTGAACAATCCAATATCGCCGGTACGGCTAACGTGGGTACCTCCGCATAACTCACGCGAAAATCCTATATCCAGCACCCGCACGGTGTCGCCGTATTTCTCACCAAACAAGGCCATCGCACCACCCTTGACCGCATCGTCATAACTCATGACCTGAGCATTTGCGGCCTGGTTTGCCAAGACTTCCGAGTTGACGATTTGCTCCACACGTTGAATGTCCGCATCAGACATGGGCGCATCGTGTGCGAAGTCAAAACGTGTCTTATCACCATCCACAAGCGAGCCGCGCTGCTGCACATGCCCACCAAGCACTTCGCGCAAGGCTTTGTGCATCAAGTGCGTTGCTGAGT
>JBILHV010000087.1:0-6552 GCA_044350305.1 Burkholderiaceae bacterium | reverse complement strand
TGACGCCTGCAGGAAGGTCGAGCGTGACGTCTGAAATGGCTTGCAGCCCACCAAAATTCTTATTGACGTTACGAATTTCAAGCAGAATTTCTTGCGCGGCGGCTGTCGTCATGCTGATTTCTCCCGACTGCGTCCGCCCACTAATCCTCCTGGGCGGAACATCATGAGCAACATCATGGCGAGTCCATAAATAATCTGCTGGATCGTGCCGAGCTCTGCTGGTGGTAGAAAAGGTAGGTAGGTGAGCGCTGCGGGTAATGACATCAGTAGGGCAGCACCGACGATTGGGCCAAACAGCGTGCCCGTCCCTCCAATAATGACCATTGCCATGAGCAGAATCGACATCTCGAGCGTAAAGCTTTCGACATTAATGAAGCTCATATAGAACGCGTAGAGACAACCCGCAACCCCTGCAAGCCCGGCCGACACGGCCACAGAAAGTGTTTTGATAGCGTTGACATGCTTGCCATACGTTTGAGCGGCTGATTCGCTATCTCGAATAGTCATCAAACTACGCCCGAAGCTGCCTCGTACGAGCAGAGCTGTAATCCCAACCAGTAGGATCAGCACAACAAGAGCGAGTGCCAGAAACGCGAGATCATCATTGAAGGTGTAGCCTAGTAGCTTAGGTCGGGGAATGCCAATCATCCCGCCCAAGCCTCCTGTGACCGCTTTCCACTCTGAAAAAATGGTGACGCCAATCACTTGAAGTCCTAGCGAGGCTGCGACAAAGTACTCACCGCGCACGCGCAATGCGGGGAGAGCTAACGCCATGGAGATAATTGCGGAGATGGCGGCGGAGGCGCCCATACAAAGCAGCAGTGAGTCAGAGGCATTCAGCGCGATGTAGGCCGTTACATAGGCGCCTACACCAAAGAAAATAGCATGCGCGAGCGAAAAGATACCGGCATAGCCCATGATGAAATTCAAGGTCAACGCCAGAATCGCGTTAATGCAAAAAAGTACTGCGATGTTTTGTAGATAGGCAATCATGTTGTGTTCCTCTTCACGACACTACAGCTCGACCGTACACGCCACCAGGACGGAACAGGATGAACAAGAACAGAATGACAAAGGTCACAGCCTCGCTCCATTGTGGATCGATAAAGGCTAGGCACAGGTTCTCCGCTAAGCCTAGGAGCATGCCTGCGACGGCTGCACCCCGTAAGCTGCCGACGCCACCCACAATTGTCGCGGCGATACTAATGAGCATGATGTGGTGCCCCATCGCTGGGTTGAGACCCGAAGTCGCGGCTGTCAAAATTGCTGCAGGTACCACCAAGATCGAGCCGATCAAGAATACGTATTGGGAAAGTCGCCTTGGTGTGAGGCCATAGACTTCAATGAGCCCTGGATTTTCGCCAAGCGCACGCAAGGCAATGCCGAGGTTTGTGCGGGTCAGCAGCCACTGCAACAGCGCAAAGGAAACAATTGCGCAAACGATTACCACGCCTGCTATTGGCGCAATAAAAAGACCTGGAATAATTTCTAGGCTTTTACTTAAGGGTGTAGATACCGTCACCATACCGCGCCCAAAGACGATGGAGATGACGTTTTGCGCGACGATCGCGGCGCCAAATGAGGCAACAAAAACTGTAAAAAATGAACCTTCATGGCGTTGGATGATCGCGTAGACATAGCGATCAAGTAGCACCCCAAACAGACTTGCTGCGACGGCCGAGGCAATGACCGCAAAAGGCCAAAACCAATGCAACACGGCATAGCATTCATAAAAGACAAAACCGGCAATCGTAAAGGTTGCCCCATGTGCCGCGTGAAAAATCCGGGTCATGCCAAAGATCAGCGAAAACCCGGCTGCAATCAGCGCGTATAACGCGCCAGTTTGCACGCCATTGGCGAGGAGTTGAGCAAACAACATGGGGCGTCTTCCTATTATTTTCCAGCAACGACAACTTTGCTTGTGCCGTCACCCACGATTTCATTGATTTGAATCGGTGACTTCACCGTACCGTCATCAGCAAAAGATACCGTTGCGCCAACAAACTGGAAGGTTTTTGTTGCCTTACGTTGTGCCAGCAAGTTCTCACCTGTGACAGGTTTGCCAGCTTTTTCCAGCGCAGCAGCCAAGTCAGCAAACGTAAGAACAGCGTTGTAATAATTCAAGACATACATGTTTGGCTCTTTACCGTATTTCTTTTTGTAGTCTTCTTCAACACGCTTTGTCAGTGGGTCGTTTTTGTTGGCGGTAACTTGTTGGCTTGTGTAATACAAACCTTTCGCCTCAGGCAAGGTCAAGACCGACGGCAAGGACATCGCGGAATAGCTTGCCAGAGGCTGACTGACGCCGTTGTCACGCAGTTGCTTGACGAGTTGCACCTGTTGGTTGCCATAGGTTGCGATATAGACTGCATCGGGCTTGGTGTCACGCACACGTGCAGCGATGCCTGAGAATTGTTGCGCGGTTGTCGGAATCGAAAACGAGCCAACGACCGAGCCACCCGCTGCCGTCACGGCTTTGCCTAAGTCAGTCAGGATGGCTTGTCCGAGTGGATCATCCACATAGATCAACGCAATACGCTTGAAGCCTTTGTCTTTCACAAGGAAGGGAGCCATGGCAACGACTTCAAAGTTGGCCAAGGGGATCGTGTTCCAGAAGTATTCGCCGAGCGAAGCGAGGTCGGGTCCGACACCGCCGCCGTTGACCATCACCGTTTTGGTACGGGCACCAATCGGCGCGATTGCTTTAGAGACGCCAGTAAAAGCGGAAAGCACAAAAGGGACTTTGCTGACGTTAACGAGTTTGTTGGCCGCAATAACGCCTTGTGCTGGCAACGCCTGGCTATCTTCAAAGATGATCGACAGTTTGCCCGATAGTTTCTTGTCGGCATTAATGTGCTCAACCGCAAGGTTGGCAGCCGAGCTGAAAACTTGGCCATATTCAGCGTTTGCGCCGCTCATCGGGAAGGCTGCGCCAATGGTGTAGTCCTTTGCGAGTGCGGGGGCGACAAGCACTGTCTGAAACAGCGCTAAACCTAAAAGTAGTTTTTTCATGATGTTGTGTCTCCTGGTTATAAAAAATGACTGCTATGTCGTACGTAATTAGGACTTGCCAAGAATCTCTTTGAGAATCTCGTCAGTGTGCTCGCCTAACATCGGCGCTGAACGCTTGTACTGAATCGGTGTTTCTGAAAATCGCATCGGGCTTGCAGTGGTGGGTGCAGTACCGCCCACGGGATGAGGAATGTTTTTCCAAAGGTCCCGAGCAATCACTTGCGGATGTGCAAACACCTGATCAATCGTTTGGATCGGACCGCACGGCACACCGACCGCTTCCAGCTTTGCAATCCAAGCATCACGCTCGCCCGTTGCCATGATTTTTTCGAGCAAGGGGATCAGCTCACTGCGATTCACGATACGTGCGCGATTTGTGGCGTATTTCGGATCCGTGCCGTAATCGGGAATGCCGATGGCCTTGCAATAGGACCGAAATTGCGAGTCGTTACCCACTGCGACGATCATAAATCCATCGGAGGTCTTAAAAACCTGATATGGCACAACGTTCTGATGGGCATTGCCCGCCCGCTTTGGCGCTTGACCGGACGTCATGAAGTTTAGGTTTTGATTCGCCAACATCGAAATATGGCAATCGAGCAAGGCGATATCGAGATGTTGGCCGAGTCCGCTATGGTGGCGTTCCTGAATGGCAGCAAGAATTGCAACGGACGCATACATCCCGGTGATGATGTCAGTGACTGCGACGCCCGCTTTTTGTGGACCGCCGCCTGGCAGATCGTCGCGCTCACCGGTGATGCTCATGAGTCCACCCATGCCTTGGATCATAAAGTCGTAGCCGGGACGCTCTGCATAGGGGCCGGTTTGACCGAAGCCAGTAATCGAACAATAAATCAACTGGGGAAATTCATCCTTCATGCTCTCGTAGTCGAGTCCATACTGCTTTAGGCCACCAACCTTGAAGTTCTCTACAAGGATGTCGCAGTGCTTAGCAAGCTCTTTGACTAACTGTGTCCCCTCGGCGCTCGCGAGGTCAATTTCAATGGAGCGTTTGTTCCGGTTGGTACTCAGGTAGTACGCCGCCTCGGTTGTATCTTCGCCGTTCTCGTCTTTTAGGTAGGGTGGCCCCCACGCGCGCGTGTCATCACCTAACTTTGGTCGTTCGACCTTAATGACATCAGCGCCTAAGTCGGCGAGGTTTTGAGTACACCAAGGTCCCGCCAAGACCCGAGAAAGGTCTAGTACGCGTATGCCGGTGAGCGGTGCTCGACGAGTTGGGTTTGTTGAATTTGAAGCACTCTGGGTCATGCTTTGATTCCAGCAAAGCCGTGACTCAATACGACGACATCGCGCTCTGCGACTTTGGCTCTAAAGCGAACCGCCTCTTGGCCATCTTTCCAAATTTCGCACACCAAGGTTTCACCGGGGAATACGGGGGAGGAGAAGCGTGTATGCAGTGCGGTAAGTTTTGAGGCATCGTTGCCACAGACCGCTTGCACGATTGCGCGCGCTGCCACGCCATAGGTGCATAGGCCGTGCAAGATTGGGCGTGGATAGCCGGCTTTTGAGGCAACGGCAGGGTCCGCATGTAAAGGATTATTGTCAGCACACAAGCGATAGATCAACGCAGCTTGAGGCAAGGTGGGTATCGCGCACGTCATGTCTGGTGCGCGGTCAGGTGTTGCCTCGAGCGCCGCAGGGCTTTCGTCCGAGTGACTCAAGCCCCCGTCGCCACGGCAAAACGTCGTTGAGCCGATCGTCACCAACAGATTGCCGTTGGCGTCATGTAAGGTGCGCTCGCTCACAACCAAAGCGCCTTTATCTGCGCCTTTGTCAATCACGTGTGTAATGCGTGTGCGTCCAATGACGCGTCCGGAGGTCGGCAGGGGGCGATGGATGGTCAACCGTTGTTCGCCATGCACGAGCTTGACCCAATTAATGCCAGCCTTGGGGTCTTTCATCCAAAAGCCCGGGTAGCCCAGTACCACGGCCATCGTGGGAAAGGTCTGAAGGTTTTGTTCGTAGACGTATTTCAAGTGATCCGGGTTGGTGGGCTCCTGACCAAACCCGATGCCGAGCGCGTAGAGCATGCAGTCGTTCTCGGTGTAGGTTCGATCAACCTCTGGAAACTTCCAGTTTTTAATGAGTTGATAATCCATGATTAGATCGGATCCCAGTCGATCGCATCGGGCGAGCGCTCGAGCGCCATGAAATGGTGCTTCATCGCAGGTGCTGCAATGTCAGCAATGGCCTCGGGTGTCCAGCCTGTGCTCATGTGCACGGAGCGGATGGGACGAGGCTGACTGAAGAGCATAATTTCATTCGCACGCACACCAAAGATTTGGCCGGTGACTTCGCTGGCTCTTTCACTACCCAAGTAAACCGCCATGGGTGCAATCTTATTGGCTTCCATTTTTTGCAGTTTGGACACACGCGCTTTTTCTTCGTCCGTATTTGCGGGAATAGAGCTTGTCATGCGACTCCAGGCAAACGGGGCGATACAGTTTGAACGCACGTTGTAGCGCGCCATATCTAAGGCGATCGACTTGGATAACGCAGCGATCCCTAATTTGGCAGCGGAATAGTTGGCCTGACCAAGGTTGCCGATTAGCCCCGAAGTTGATGTCATGTGCACAAAGGCCCCGGACTCTTGTTCGCGGTAGTAGTTGGCGGCGGCACGGCTGACAAAAAAGGTGCCGTTGAGGTGGACGTCAATGACTTGCGTCCACTCTTCTTCACTCATTTTGTGGAACACGCGATCACGCAGGTTGCCGGCGTTATTGACCACAATGTCGATGCGACCGAATGTCTTTACAGCCGTTTCGATAATATTATTAGCTGTTACGCGCGTTGCGACGCTATCGGTATTGGGAACCGCTTGGCCGCCCGCCTTGATAATTTCATCGGCAACTTGTTGGGCGGGTCCAGCACCGGTACCTTCGCCGGCCAAGCTCGCACCGATGTCATTGACAACAACCTTTGCACCTGCAGCGGCCATCGCCAGCGCAATGCCTCGTCCAATCCCACCACCTGCACCCGTCACGACTGCTACTTTACCTGCCAACATTCCGCTCATCCCTGCTCTCCTGTAAATCGGTTTTGCGATACCTTACCGCATTCGACATGCTGCATTGCGCAACGCAATGCGTATTTGCTCAATAATAGTAAATAGTAGATTTTTTCCTTCGAGAGGGGTATTCGTCATTTGCTAGGGCAGAGTTCGTTATTTTGGAAATATGTGGCTCGCCCGAGCTGTGTTGTCAGTAGACGCAGGGATAACCCTGATTCTCCTGCGTCTGCATTGAGGAAGAGGTTTGAAAATAATTGACGGGTACCATTGCTCTATGAACCGACAGGATTGCACTTGGGACTGCCATGGGTTTTAGAACATCATTGGGTTCACGCAGCTATGTGTTTGCGGACTTAAGGTCTTTGATGGCCAAGGCGAGCCCCTTGCGGTCTGGAGACTGTTTGTCGGGTGTGGCGGCTGCTACCTCGGAGGAACGAATTGCCGCAGCGCTCATTCTCGCTGAAGTGCCGCTGAAACGATTTCTTGATGAGCCGCTTATCCCGTACGAA
>JBILHV010000086.1:0-6558 GCA_044350305.1 Burkholderiaceae bacterium | reverse complement strand
CACCGCAGTGCCCGCCGGGATATTCAAACGAAAACCTCGAGCAGCCTGTCGATCGAACCGTAAGGCCGCATTCGTCTCGGCGAAGTGATAGTGCGAGCCAATCTGAACAGGACGATCACCTGTGTTGGCGACCGTCACCTTGCAGGTCTTGCGTCCTACATTCATTTCGATTTCGCCATCGTCCACAAGCACCTGACCTGGAATCATTCGTGTCGTTGCCATCGCCTTTCCTTATTGAATCGGTTGATGAACCGTGACGAGCTTTGTTCCGTCTGGAAACGTCGCTTCCACTTGTATGTCTGGAATCATCTCCGCAACACCTTCCATCACATCGGAACGTGTCAGAATCTCTCGACCAGCGCTCATCAGCTCCGCAACAGTTTGTCCGTCTCGCGCACCCTCCATGATCGAAGCAGTGATCAAAGCGATCGCTTCGGGCACATTGAGTTTCAGTCCCCTTGCACGCCGTCGTTCCGCGAGCAAGGACGCGGTAAAAATCAGCAACTTGTCTTTCTCTCTAGGTGTTAAATCCATCATGACCTCCGCACAGCAATAAGAATACGATTATGTCGCCCACAAGCGAGGCGCCACGGCGCGACGCTCCACAACCAGCGGGCGCAGACTCGCCCACGCCGCTTGTAATAAAAATTTGATTTCCATGGCGGGAGCGAGAATTCGCCCCACAACCACCCTCGGATGCAAGACCGTCCAAGCCACATTGGTCGCCTCTTGTCGCACGACTTGCAATGTTTCTTCACTCCAGGTTTTTGTGCTGGGCAATACAGCCCAAACCGTTGCAAATGCAAAGTGTCCGCG
The DNA here is from genome assembly GCA_044350305.1 of Burkholderiaceae bacterium. Taxonomy (GTDB): domain Bacteria; phylum Pseudomonadota; class Gammaproteobacteria; order Burkholderiales; family Burkholderiaceae_B; genus Zwartia. The sequence goes on along the minus strand of JBILHV010000086.1, from coordinate 5,742 downwards.
CAGTCCAATCGGAGACAAAAATAAGGGGTCGTTACCCCCCAGCACCATGCGATCTCGCCACACAGTGCGACCCTCGATATCAAGGCGCAGCGTTTGCTTGAAGCTTCCTTCTGCGAAGGTCTCACCCGAAGCCTGGCGTCCGAAGATCAAGTGATCCCAACCAATCATCGCACCCTGTCCAGAAACACGGATATTGATATCGGACGCAACACGCGCACGATTAAAAAGAATGGTCTCTTGCGGTAACCATTCAAAAAAACCATCAAGCGCCATATCAATCTGTTGCGAAGCGAAGGCGCCGGAGTCACTGCCATACCACTTCGCCGCCGAAGGCGTCGTCACGAGACCATGGCTATTGACCTCGCAGTCCACACGAACCTCTAACCGATCTCCTGCAGCGATACCACCGGGTGGGTGCACAATGATGGCGTGGCAAGGCGCATCGCCTTCGGGATACAAGGCCTTTTGAATGCGTAACGGACCAATATGCTTGTGGTGTAGGCGTGTTTTACCGAGCTCAGGCGCTGGAGCTAGGCTAAAGTCCAGCTCGAGCCGAGCTTGCCACGACGACCAAAACGAATCTTCGCTCATCGGAGAAGTTCGCTTCGGCCAGCGTGCTTGTTCATAAGGGGACATGTCTGATGCATAAGCAAGTATGATGCCCGAAAGCATACCTAAATGGATGCGTTAGCGACCACTTTCCCCCTCTGAAAAGTGCTTAACCTCGCCTCAGCTTAATTTGCACCAACATGGTTCAAAAGCCGACCTAAAATAGTGCATGAATCTTGGATCGCACGACAATGTCCAACCATAACGCAGACAACTTACTCACTCACCACGCGATCACCCGCTCTATCAGTCGGCGCGAGGCCTTCTGGTTTTGGTTCAAGTTAGGTTTTTTAAGCTTTGGTGGACCTGCGGGACAAATCGCCTTGATGCACACCGAGTTGGTGGATAAGCGTCGCTGGATTTCCGACAAACGCTTTCTGCATGCGCTGAACTTTTGTATGGTGTTGCCAGGCCCAGAAGCGCAACAACTCGCTACCTACCTAGGATGGCTGATGCATCGCACTTGGGGCGGAGTCGTCGCGGGGGTGCTGTTTATATTCCCATCGCTGATCTTAATTGTCTTGTTATCTTGGATCTATATGGTCTACGGTGACACCACGATCGTCGCCGGGATTTTTTACGGCATCAAACCTGCGGTCACGGTGTTGGTGATCCAAGCCAGTTATCGCATTGGTTCGCGCACGCTTCACAATCCGTGGCTTTGGGCGATTGCGCTCTTATCTTTTTTCGCACTGTTTGTGTTGAGCCTACCATTCCCCTTAATCATTACGCTTGCAGCAGTCATCGGGTGGCTTGGCGGTAAGCTTTCACCGGCAACTTTTTCCGTGCAGCACGCCACCGCCGCATCAAAGAACTCTTTCACCACAGCGATCATCGACAACGACACCCCAAGACCACCCCATACGCAGTTTAGTTATCCACGACTAGGCATCGTTCTAGGCGCTGCAGCAACGCTCTGGTGCCTGCCTATGCTTGCGATGACATCACTTTGGGGCTGGGGCCATACGATCACTCAAATGGGCTGGTTCTTCACCAAAGCCGCCCTACTGACCTTCGGCGGCGCCTATGCCGTGCTGCCTTACGTCTATCAAGCGGCGGTGGAAACCTTCGCGTGGCTCACGCCCACACAAATGATTGATGGCTTGGCGCTGGGTGAAACGACACCCGGTCCACTCATCATGATTGTTGCGTTCGTCGGTTTTGTGGGTGCCTTTGTGCAAAGCGCCCTAGGCCCAGATCAAGCCGTGCTGTCAGGCGTCATCGCCGCCCTTGTGGTGACCTGGTTCACGTTCTTACCCTCTTTTATTTTTATTCTAGCCGGCGCGCCGTTTATCGAGAGCACGCACGGGAAATTAGCGTTCACGACCGCGCTTACCGGTGTGACAGCTGCCGTTGTCGGCGTGATTGCCAATCTTGCCCTGTTTTTTGCAATGCATGTGGGCTGGCCAAATGGGTGGGCGCAAGGCCTAGAGTTGAAGGCCGTCGCAATCGCCTTAGCCGCTGCCGTCGCGATCTTTGTTTACAAACGGGGCAGCATTGAAACCATTCTGGGCGCCGGGTTGCTAGGCTACCTCATCACAAGATAAACAAAACTAACTTTCGCGCAAATGGCAAGCCACCATGCGGCCAGAGCCCAGCATCGTTTCCTTTGGCTCCTCGGTCTTGCACCGTGCAAACGCATCCGGGCAACGCGTATGGAAATGGCACCCGCTGGGGCGCTTAACAGGACTTGGCACGTCGCCTTGCAAGACAATCCGATTCGTCTTCTTTTGCGGATCTGGCACGGGCACCGCAGAAAGCAAAGCGACCGTGTAGGGATGCTGCGGATCAGCGAATAACTCTTTACGCTCAGCAAGCTCAACAATTTTGCCTAGGTACATCACCGCTACGCGGTGCGTCATGTGTTCAACAATCGCGAGGTCGTGGCTAATAAACAGCAAGGCCAGGCCGAGTTCTTTTTGAAGATCCTGCAACAAGTTAACAATTTGTGCTTTGACGGAAACATCCAGTGCAGACACCGCCTCATCGCAAATAATTAAATCTGGTTCGGCGGCCAGAGCGCGCGCGATACAAATTCGCTGGCGCTGACCACCCGAAAACTCGTGAGGCCAACGTGCGCCTGCATCTTTTGACAAACGTACTTTTTCCAAGAGCTTGGCAACGCGCTCTTCGATCTCTTGTTCGGACTGACACAAACCAAAATTACGGATTGGCTCCGCAATAATGTCATGCACACGCATACGCGGATTCAGACTTGAAAACGGATCCTGAAAAATAACCTGAATGCGCTTGCGCAATGGACGCAACGCGCTGGCGCTTAAGGAATCAATCCGAACACCATCAAGCAGCACTTCGCCCGAGGTCAAATCAAACAAGCGCAAAATAGAACGACCAACCGTTGATTTTCCGCAGCCAGACTCACCCACCAAAGCGAGGGTCTCGCCTTTTCGAATTGAAAAAGACACCCCATCCACAGCATGCACGTTGCCCGTGACTCTGCTGAATAGCCCAGTCTTAATGGGGAAAAACTTTTGAAGCTTGCGAACTTCTAACAACGGCGCAGTAGAGGACATGGACATGCTAGCAACCTGATTCGTATTAGTCATTGGCGAAGGCAATTTCACCTGCGAAGTGACAGGCGACCTGATGGCCGTTGTCGCGCATTTGCATCGCGGGTGCGATTTCGTGACAAGGTTCTTTGGCCAGAGGGCAGCGTGACGCAAAAACACAACCCTTGATCTTTTGCTTCAAACTTGGCACCAGGCCAGGGATTTCTTTCAAGCGCGTCGAGTGCCCATCAAGAGACGCGCCAAGCTTGGGCACTGCCCCGAGCAAGCCCTGAGTATAGGGATGTAGAGGCCTAGCAAAAAGCTCACCGACAGGCGCTTCTTCAACTTTGCGTCCCGCATACATCACCATCACCCGCTCGGCGACCTCAGCGACCACACCAAGATCGTGCGTGATCAAGACAATCGCCGCACCAATTTTATTCTTCAGATCAGACATCAAATCCAGAATCTGAGCTTGAATCGTGACGTCTAAGGCCGTGGTCGGCTCATCAGCAATCAACAACTTAGGGTTGCACGCCAGCGCCATCGCAATCATCACGCGTTGGCGCATCCCGCCTGATAACTGATGGGGGTACTCATTCAAGCGACGCTGCCCTTCCGCGATACCAACCAAATCCATCAGCTCAGATGCGCGAGCCATCGCCTGCTCTTGTGTAATCGTTTGGTGTAGACGCAAGGTTTCACACAACTGACGCTTAATTGGCAACACCGGATTTAAGCTGGTCATCGGCTCTTGGAAAATCATTGAAATCGCATCACCACGAATGGCGCGCATTTCTTTTTCCGACATCTTGAGCAGATCTTGACCCAAAAAACGAATGGAGCCCGCGATTTTTCCCGGAGGTTCGGGGATCAAACGCAGGATCGACATCGCCGTCACAGACTTGCCGCAACCGGACTCACCAACGATTGCCAGTGTCTCGCCTTCGTTGACAACAAAGCTTACGCCATCGACCGCTCTATTCACACCATCAGGGGTGCGAAAGTGTGTCTGAAGATTTTCAACTTCTAATAAGGCCAAGAGATATCTCCAATCAACTTGTTTTCGACTTACGGGGATCCAGCACATCACGGAAGCCATCACCCATTAGGTTGACAGCCAAAACAGTGAGCGAGAGAAATACCGCAGGGAAAAAGATGATGTAAGGCTTAATCTGAAACAAGGTGCGACCATCTGCCATGATGTTGCCCCACGAAGGGATGATCGGTGGCACACCCGCACCAATAAACGAAAGAATAGATTCCGTAATCATCGCCGAGGCGCAGATGTAGGTGGCCTGCACGGTCAATGGTGCCAAGGTGTTGGGCAGAATATGCCGCCAAATCAACATCGGCATACGACACCCGCACGAGATCGCTGCATCGACATAGGCTTGTTCACGCAGGGACAGCACGACGCCGCGCACCAGCCGAGAAACCCGTGGGATTTCAGCGATTGTGATCGCGATAATCACGTTCTCTACACTCGCGCGAGTCAACGCCATCAGAGCAATCGCCAGCAAGATCGGAGGAATGGACATTAAGCCATCCATGATTCGCATGATGATTGAGTCCGCACGACGGAAGGTTCCAGAAACCAAACCAATACACAGCCCGATGACTGAAGCGAGTAAGGCGACAGAAAAACCAATCATTAAGGAAACTCGGGCTCCGTAAAGGACGCGTGAGTAAATATCGCGTCCAAACGCATCGGTTCCAAACCAGTACTCAGCGGAGGGCTCGAGATTTCTCTTACGCGGAGCAAGCTCTGTCGGATCAACCGTACCAAGCCAAGGTGCCGCGACTGCAATAAACAACATGACGAGCAGCAAGCCAGCACCAAAGGTGATGGTTGGGTTATTCAGCAAAAACCCAGTCCAACCTTTGCGTTGGCGGCGAGGTTTTAAGAGATCCGGTAAATCGGGGGCAGCAGCAAAACTAGTCATTAATAACGTATCCTCGGATCGACGATCGTATAGATCACATCAACACAAAGGTTGACCAACACATAAACAAAACTGAAGACAACAACCAGCCCTTGAATAAGGGGGTAGTCACGACGGACAATCGCATCGATTGTTAAACGCCCCAAACCAGGAATCGCAAAGACACTCTCTGTGACGACCGCACCACCGATGAGTAGAGCTATACCGATACCAATGACGGTGACGACTGGCACGGCTGCATTTTTGAGCGCATGTAAAAACAAAATGCCCATCTGCCCCATCCCCTTTGCTTTCGCAGTGCGTATATAGTCTTGGGACAAGACCTCAAGCATCGTGGCACGGGTAATGCGTGCAATCAGCGCGATGTATACAAAGCCCAACGCAATCGCTGGCAGCACAAGATGCTCGAACCAAACGCCAAAACCCTTTTTATAGGAAACATAGCCTTGCACAGGGAACCAGTCCAACTCCAAGGATAAAAAGAAACTCAGCAAATAACCCACTACAAATACGGGTACCGAAAAACCAATCACCGAAATCGCCATGATCCCGCGATCGATCCAAGTTCCGGCCTTCCAAGCAGCCAAAACACCGATTGGCACTGCAATGGTGACCGCCAAAGTCACAGTAAGGAGCATTAACGAAAGCGTGGGTTCTACTCGCTGGCCAATGAGCTC
>JBILHV010000122.1:0-5612 GCA_044350305.1 Burkholderiaceae bacterium | reverse complement strand
ACGACGATCATGCAACAAACTTAAGATTGCATCGGGTATCGCACCCAAGCCAAGTTCAAGGACCGCACGATCGCCCACAAATTGCGCCGCATGCATCGCAATTCGCTTTTCAATTTCGCCAAACCGTGCATCGGGAAGCTCGAGAAGCGGTCGATCGCTATCGATTCTGGCATGAATCGTAATACCTTCAAGCAAGCCAGCAGTATTCGTCCAAGGCATTTGCTGATTGACTTCAGCAATCACAACGCGCGCGCGTCGGGCGGCCTCCACCATATAGTCTGCCGAAGTACCCAGACTATGTTTGCCATCTGGTCCGGGCGGACTAAGCTGCAACAACGCCACATCGCACGCGATCTCACCCCGCGTGATCATGCCACCCAACCTGGAACAGTGCAGCGGGATCACATCGAGGACACCCGCGTCAATTAACCGACTATTTAGCCCAAATCCGCCAAAACTCGACAAGCTTAGATAGTCTGCATGCTCAGGCTGAAGCGTTTGCGAGTACGTTGCACCGACAAATACCGAGACAGGTCCAATCGCCTGGCGTTGAGCAACCACCGCCTCAGTCAGTGTGAGCGGTTCGGCCGTGGTTTGCGTCCAGACTAGTGCGTCGCCTGGTCTGATATAGCGCGCTAAATCTATCGGTTCAGTCAAAACGTCACGACCGCCCGACCGCGAATACCCGCTTGCATCACTTTTGCACAGTGTTCAAGCAGGTTTTCAAATTTGATGCGGTATGCAATGTGATGCAAATGTTGGGGATGTAAATCACCGCCCTTTGCCATGCGTGCCCAAATTTCGCCACGCTCTGGGACGGGGTGATTGCCATTGATCCCCACTAACGACACAGAGCGCAAAATAAATGGATAAATCGAAGTCGTCAGCGTCTCACTCGCTGCATTTCCAAAGGCACAAATAACGGCGTGCTGTTTAGCTGAACGCAGTACCGCATCAAGTGGCGCGCCGCCAACCGCATCGATCGCCCCTGCCCAACGCTGCTCCTCAAGCGGCTTATCGCCTCCGGCAATTTCGTCTCGACCAATTACGCGCGCAGCACCGATTGATTTTAAATATGCCTCTTCAGACTTTTTACCCGTGCTTGCCACGACTTCATAGCCAAGACCCGCCAACATATCAATCGCAAAAGAGGAACTGCCTCCGGTGCCGCCCGTGACAAGGACAGGGCCGTCTGTCGTTTTCACGCGTCGCAGGATTTCATCAACGGCGACAGCGGACGTGTAGGCAGCCAATCCCATGGCCACGACATCAAACGGATCAGTTCCAACGGACACACGGCCAACCCATGCCGCAGGCACACGCACATATTCACTATAGGCACCATCTCGGCGCATGCCAAAGTCGCGCCCACCTTGCACGGTCACAACATCACCTACCTTAAATGCTGGGCTAGCAGACTCGGCCACAACACCCGCCATTTCAATCCCGGGGATGCAGGGGAAGCGGCCAATCACCTTACCGATGCCCATCACTCCCCGCGCATCTTTGTAGTTCACCGCGGCGTACTGGGTCTTGATCACTACATCGCCCGGATCCAAATCGTCGATCACTTGCTCAACGAAGCGACTCACCCGCTTGCCGTCTTCAAGATATTGCCTAATCGCCTTAAATTTCATGCTGCTACCCCGACATTCAGTTTTTATTTATCTTTGCACCACAACACCGTTTGCTAACAAGGTGTCAATTTGCGATTGACTGAGGCCGTACTCAGCCAGCACCTCGCACGAATGTTCACCTAAAGTGGGCGGCCCATAGCGCACGCGCGACTGAGCATCCCGATCGCCAACTGCCAACCCAGGCATCTTCACATTGCCTGCTACGGAGTTAGGCGTATCAACAATCAAACCATTGTGCTTCAGTTGTGGAGAGGCCATCACCATATCGTAATCAGCGATGGGGCCGCAGATGATATCTTGCGCTTCCATGAGCTCTTGCCACTGCGCTGAGGTTTTTGAAGCTAACAAAACGGTTAACTCTGTCATCAATTTCTTACGATTCGCTACACGCAAAGGAATGGTTGAAAACTCTGGATGTATCGCCAAGTCCGGTTTATTGAGTAACTTGCAGAGCGCCGGCCAACGATCATCGTGATAGGCAGCAATCATGATCCAGCCATCTTTCGTAGGGTAGGCTTCATTGGGTGCCGAGTAAGGTGCGGCTGTGCCTATGCGTATTGGCTTTTCACCGCTCGACAAATAAGAAGCAATAGCAGACTGTTGAAACATAATCGCGCTGTTATAGAGCGACATGTCAAGATGCTGACCAAGGCCTGTAGCCTCTACAACCCGCAGCGCCGCCATCACTGTGCTAGTGGTTAAAAAGCCAGTAACCATATCTACAGCAGGTACAAGAACCTTCATTGGTGGTGAATTTTCATCACCAATGTTGCTCATCAGCCCCGACACGGCTTGCACGATTCCATCCACACCAGGTTTATCACGCCAAGGTCCCGTCTGACCATAAGCAGACACTGAGGCAAAAACAATTTTTGAGTTCACTGCGCGCAGCGCGTCGTAACCGATGCCTAAGCGATCCATGACGCCGGGTCTAAAACTTTCCAGTACCACATGCGAGCTCGCCACGAGCTGTTTGATCAAGGCTGCGCCTTCTGGTTTCTTTAAATCTACGATCAAGGAGCGCTTATTACGGTTAAAGCACATTGAAACAACCGACTCACCGTTTTGCCAGGGCGGACCAAGTTTGCGGCCAATGTCGCCAGTCGGGGCTTCGATCTTAATGACCTCGGCACCCATATCACCCATCTGCATACCTGCGAGGGGGCCAGCACCAATTTGCGTAAAGTCGAGGACGCGTACGCCCTCTAATGCCTTATTGATCGACGGCATCTGTTCAGACATAGTGATTCCTGCTTCAGTCGAGTTTAAGACCGATATTTGCGATGGCGCGTTGCCAATACGCTAGATCTTGCTTAATCAGGTCCGTCATTTGCTGTGGATCTAAGTAACTTTCAACAAAGCCCTGACGCACCAACTGCGCCTTGGTTTGTGGATCTTGCATCGCATCGCGAATCGCTGCTGAGATTTTTGCCACAACATCTTTGGGCGTATTAGCGGGTGCCAAGACCGAATACCATAAAGGTACGTTGTAGCCAGTGAGGCCCCCCTCAGCAATGGTTGGCGTATCAGGCATCGCAGGCGAACGCTTAGGCGTAGACACTGCGATGGGCCGTACCCTTCCCGACTTAACGTGTTGTTCAAGCGATGCCATTGTGCCGATCGTGGCTTGCACTTGACCACCGATCAAATCAACGATCGAAGGGGTCGTCCCTTTATAGGGAACATGCGTGACCTTAATTCCCGCATCGAAATTAAACACTTCAAAGGCAATGTGTTGAGGCGTGCCCAGTCCAGGCGTACTGTAGTTCAGGGAACCAGGCTTTGTCTTTGCCACCGCAATGAACTCTTTCAGATTTTTTGCGGGTACATCTGGGTGAATCGCTAGCAACATTGGTACCGAAGCGATTTGAGCCACTGGAGCGAAGTCCTTGGCAATATCAAAGGGAAGCTTTGAATAGATCCAGGGATTCATCGTGACTTGATTAGACGCAATCACGATGGTGTAGCCATCGGGAGTCGACTTCGCGACAAATTCAGCGCCGATGTTACCGCCTGCACCAGCACGGTTATCCACGACAACTTGCTGCCCTAAGATTTCAGACATCTTCGGGGCAAGTGCGCGAGCCAAAATATCGTTACCGCCTCCTGGTGGAAAGGGCACAACAAACCGAATCGGTTTGCTCGGAAAGACTTCAGCAGTTGACTGCGCCTGCGCAGCGGTTCCAACAAGTGCTGATCCAATGAGCGCGATGCACAAGATTATTTTATTCATGACTATTCCTTTACCGATAGTGTTTAACTTGTGATTACTTTATGCGTCCGATTTCTCGTAGGTACTTGTCGTACCAGATGATCTCGTCGTTTCGAATCGCAGCCATCTGCTTGCTGGTCTTGAAATCATACGGCAGGAAATTTTGTTTCAGCATGTTTTGAAACTCCTGTCCCTGCACCACCTTTGTGAAAGTTTCTTCCAGTTTTTTAAATACATCATCTGGCATCCCAGTCGGCGCGATCACTACAATCCCGCTATTTGGCGGGTTATCCCAAGGGCAACCAATTTCTTTCAAGGTTGGAGCGTCTGGGAAATTTAAATCACGTTCGTTCTGAAACAGAACAAGTTGCCTAAACACACCATCTTTAAGCAACTGGTTATGCGAGCCTGAACCCGAAGTGAAATCAAAATGGTTACCCATCAGCATCGTATTGGCTTCTGTTCCACCCTTGGTTGGTACGTGCTTGAACGTCAAGCCCTTACACTTCTCCAAAGCAATCACACCAAGCTGCTGAGACCCCGTTGGAATTCCACCAGAGCCGGCTGTACCGTATGACATACCCGGATTCGCTTTTGCGTATTCAATAAACTCTTGGATTGTTTTCCATGATTTATTGCTATTCACAACAACCGAACCGTTGTGAAAGAAACTGTACTGCAACATGATGGTCAGCGCTTCAGGCTTAAAAGAAACCTTCAAGACTTTAGGCCTGACTGTCAGGGTTGAGGTCGAGCCGATCAACAATGTGTAGCCATCTGGCTTTTTCGAGGCAGTCAGCCCAGCAGCGACCGTCCCACCTGCTCCACCTTTGTTCTCAATCGTGATCGGCACGCCTAAGATCTCTTCGGCCCCCTTGGCTAAGGCACGCGCTGAGATATCCGTGGTCGCGCCAGCCGCATAAGAGACGATAAAGGTGATGGGCTTAGTTGGAAATCCCTGCTGAGCGAACGCTGCCGCTGGCATACACAGTAACGGCAAGGCAAAGCGTATAGTGCGCACGAATCGATTCATGTTGTCTCCCGAATGCATCATTGCAATTCAATATTTGTTAACTACATAGACTTTACATCTCGTGCAAGGGAATGACCTTGCGCACGGCAGGCATCTCCAGCATACGCTTATAGTGTTCAGTCACGCGCGGGAATTTCGCCATCTCTACGCCGTCTGTCGCGAGCCAACTAGACATCGTGAACAAATACGGATCTGCCACGGTAAAGTTAGCCCCCATCACCCACGGGCCACGCAACAATTCTTGTTCTACCCAAGCAAAACAATCACTCATGTTTTGCGGGACCTTGGCTTTCATCGACTGCAACGCCGCTGGGTCATCGGACCAACGCGATCCGCGAGGGCCATGCGCATGCACGACGTGCACTGTTGAACAAAACCAGTTATTGGCAGCCTGCATTTCTGCCAGAGCAAACGGATCATCAAGAGGTGCGACTTTCGCTTGCGGATAGGTTTGTGCCAAATACATCAGCAGCGCTGGCGTCTCGGTGATGACACCACGCTCGGTGACCAAGGCCGGAACCCGACCTTTTGGATTCACGGCAAGGTATTCTTTGGATCTTTGCTGATTCTCACGAAAATCCAGTTTGATCGCCTCGTAGTCTGCACCGATATGCTCTAAGACGATATGGGTGGCGAGCGCGCAACTCTTGGGTGCATAATAAAAACGTGTCGTCATTGAGGTCATCCGTTTGGTTTAATGTGTCATTCAGTAAATCTGCGCTACGGTGCT
>JBILHV010000085.1:0-6609 GCA_044350305.1 Burkholderiaceae bacterium | reverse complement strand
GCCAATCAAGGTCAGGCGTGTTCAAACGCCTCGATGCAGGCCAGAATCGACTGCCCGTAAGACTCCAGCTTACGCGCACCCACCCCATTCACGTGGGCTAAGCCCTCTAAATCGTTCGGCCGCGCTAGAGCAATCTCTTTAAGCGTTGCATCGTGAAAAATGACATAGGCGGGCACACCATGGCTGCGCGCAATCTCAGCACGCCACGCACGCAACGCCTCAAAAATAGGTTGGGCCACCGCTGGCAAGTCGGTAGTCGCCGCTTTACCTCGCGCCGCCGACGCACGCACAGGGCGATCAGCCTCTCGTCGCAGCATCAGGGTGCGCTCCCCTTTGAGCACCGCACGACTCGCGTCTGTCAGTGCCAAGGTACCGTAGCCCTCTTGATCCACCATCAGCAGTCCGTGCGCAAGCAATTGCCTGAGCACACTACGCCAACCCTGCTCTGACAGGTCAGCGCCAATCCCGAAGACGGAAAGCTCTTGGTGGTCATGCTCCAGCACGCGAGGCGTTTTTTTGCCACGCAATACATCGATCAGGTGGCCAGCCCCATAGCGTTGCCCGCGCTCTTTCCAAAGGCGGTAGATCGCAGACAACATTTTTTGTGCGGCGACTGTTCCATCCCACGACTGTGGGGGAGTCAAGCAATTATCGCAATTGCCGCAAGCCGTAATCGTTTGTCCAAAGTACTGCAGTAAGCCCACACGTCGGCAGGCGATCGTTTCACACAGCCCCAGCATGGCGTCCAGCTGGCTACCCAGGCGACGGCGAAACGCGTCGTCACCTGTGGACTCGTCGATCATCCGACGCTGCTGGACGACATCCTGCAGGCCATAGGCTAGCCAGGCCGTCGCAGGCAAGCCGTCGCGACCGGCACGACCGGTCTCTTGATAATAGCCCTCGACAGACTTAGGCATATCGATATGCGCCACAAACCGCACATCAGGCTTATCAATTCCCATACCAAAGGCAATGGTTGCCACCATCACCAAACCATCTTCTCGCAAAAACCGTGACTGATTTTGCGCACGCACCGCCGTCCCAAGACCGGCGTGGTACGGCAAGGCCTGAATACCCTGCGTGCATAAATAGACAGCCGTCTCGTCCACTTTATTGCGGGACAGGCAATACACGATGCCAGAGTCACCACGATGTTCCTCGCGCAGCAACTGCAACAGCTGTTTGCGAACATCCTGCTTTTCAACGATGTGGTAGCGAACATTGGGCCGATCAAAACTGGCAACAAAGTGGCTGGCGTCCGTGAGCGCCAAGCGCTCGACGATTTCGCGTCGGGTCACATCGGTCGCCGTTGCCGTCAGTGCAATACGCGGCACGTTGGGCCAGCGCTCGTGCAGCATCGACAAGCCCAGATACTCGGGGCGGAAATCATGGCCCCATTGCGAGACGCAATGTGCTTCGTCGATCGCAAATAAGGCGATCTCTCCGCGCTCGAGCAACTGCATGCAGCGATCGGTCAGCAGTCTTTCGGGCGCGACGTAGAGCAAATCGTATTCACCTCGCAAGAAGGCTTGCTCTACTTCGCGCGATACCTGCCAATCTTGGGTCGAATTGAGATACGCCGCACGCACCCCAAGTTCGGTTAAGGCATCAACCTGATCTTGCATGAGGGCGATAAGGGGTGAAATGACGATGCCCGTGCCGGGACGCACAAGCGCAGGCACCTGGTAGCACAGAGACTTACCACCCCCGGTCGGCATAAGGACGAGCGCATCGCCGCCTTCAATCACATGCTCGACGATCGCCGCTTGATCGCCGCGAAAGGACTCGTAACCAAACACGCTGGCCAGCACGCGTCGTGCGCTTTTATTTGAGGCAATTCGTCCTGCGGCCACAGAAGGGGCAGCATCGGCCGCAAGGGTTTGCGACTTAGACATATAAAAACATAAGCAACGGCATGATCAGATTGTAGTGGATACACTTGCTCAAACGGTCAGGACATTGCACACTACACAAAAAAGGAATGACACACCATGTCCGAGGCACGTACCAAAATTTTGGTGGTGGATGACGATCCCGTCCTACGGCAGCTGCTGGCCGATTACCTCAACAAGCACGGCTTTGACACCTTGCTTGCGCCAGACGCGCGCAACCTTGCGGCCTTGATTCAGCGTTTTTCGCCAGAACTGCTGGTGTTGGATCGCATGATGCCAGGCGGCGATGGGGCCGAGGCTTTACGCACCCTTCGGACTCAGGGTGAAGACATCCCCGTCATCCTGCTTACCGCACGCGACGAGTCGGTCGACCGGATTATCGGCTTAGAAGCCGGTGCGGACGACTACGTTGGCAAGCCCGTTGATCCAAGGGAATTACTCGCTCGGATTCAAGCCGTACTGCGGCGCAAAGGTGGCTCTTCCTCAAACAAACGTCAGGCGCCCATTGCCTTTGGCGACTTTGTCTTCGATCCGGTGATGCGCCAGCTACGCAAGCACGCACAACTCGTCAAACTGACCGGCGGTGAAATCAATCTGCTCGAGGCGCTACTGCAAAGCGCCGGCAAAGCACTCTCGCGCGAGCGACTCATGACGCTTGCACGCGATGATGAAGCGGGCGAGCGCAGTGACCGTGCGATCGACATCGCGATTCTCCGTCTTAGACGGGCGCTCGAAGATGACCCTAAACAACCCCGCTGGATTCAAACAGTCTGGGGCACCGGCTATCGTTTTTCCCCTTGAAGAACACCCCCTCGCTTGTGCCGCAATCCCTACGCGCCCGCTTAATTGCCCTGTTGCTCATCAGCGTGCTGGCCGGACAGTTTGCGACGCTTTATCTGGCCTCGCTGTATCAGCGGGATCACACGCAAACCGTTGCGCTCGACTTAATCGCGACGACCATCCGCGCACTGCATTTTTCGATGGAACACGCAGCTCCCGCGGACCGCGCCGAGTTTGTCAGACAGGCCTCAGAGGGGCAGTGGAGGCTGTGGTCGCGCCCTCTGCCCAATGATGTCCGACTCTTGCGTAAGTCCACCCCCGCCAACGCAGAGACCGTGCGCATCCAGCCGGCCCAGGAAAAACAAGCCAATACTCAGTCTGGTGCCCGCCGACTCATCAATCGACCCCCGGCTGACGCAGATCCAACTGCCAGCGAAAGCGTGCAAGGCGTGCGCGCAAGCAGTACCAGTGACCGCAGCATCAACGGCCTACTGGAGAGTCTGAACGAGCGTCTGAGTGGCGACAGTCGGATCGCCGTGTCCTACGGGCAGCCACCCGAACTCTATATCTCGCTGCCTCAGCTCAGCGAACCCGTGCCAACGCGCCTGCGCGATTGGCTTGTGATCCCACTGGAGCAGCTCAAGCCGCCCTTGGCAAGCTCACTGATTGTGTATTGGCTCATTGGGTTAGTCGTCATCATGTTCGTTGGGGTATTGTTTTCATGGCATGTCACACGGCCCATCACTCGCCTCATGCAAGCAACCGACCAACTGGCCGCCGGAACTCCTGCGCCCGTTGATCCCACCGGCCCCACAGAATTACGGGTGCTGGGCGAGCGGTTTAACGTCATGCTGGCGGCGCTGCGTCTGTCGGAGTCAACCAAGCGCACGCTGCTGGCCGGCCTGCCGCACGACCTCAAAGCACCGCTTTCACGCATGTGGCTGCGCGTAGAGCTGTCGGACGAACCAGCCCTAAAAGAGGGCCTGCGCAACGACTTGCAGGATATGCAGCATATCGTGGACCAGTTCATTCATTACCTGCGGGGCACTGATCTAGAGTCTTACCGTTTCACAAGCTTTTCGTTGGATCAATGGCTGCGTGAGCGGGTCGCAAACTGGCAGCAAACTGGCAAGGCCGTACACCTAGATGGGCAACCCGCGCGAGGGTCCATCCGAGGCGATCAGGTGGCGCTCTCCCGCTTACTGGACAACCTCATTGGTAACGCCCTCCATCACGGTGCCCCCCCGGTGCATGTGCGCCTCGCGGCAGAGGCAAAGACCGCGGTGCTCACCGTGACCGATCACGGCCCGGGTATTCCTCAAGCCTTGCGCGCAGAGGCGCTTAAGCCCTTTGTTCGGCTCGATGAAGCACGCACCCGTTCAGGCAACGTCGGCCTTGGGTTGTCGTTGGTCGATTCGATTGTGCGCGCACATGCCGGCACGCTGACACTCGGTCAGGGCCCACAAGGCGGGCTACAAGTCGAGGTCAGGCTACCCCTTCTGACGACGGCCTAAGCCTCTGAGGCGGGCCGTTCCCGGTAGGATGGCCTCTGTCGTGGCAAAATGTGCCTTTGATGCTTTCTATTGCACCCTCTGAAACGGTATGACCCAAGAATCCTCCGCCCCCGTCACTACGAATTTTCTACGCAATATTATCGATGCTGATCTCGCTGCGCAAAAGTTTGAGGGGAAGCGCTGGGCGGGTGCGCCAGGACCTGCCTCCGTTCAGGCAAGCGGGGCACCCGATCTTGCTCGCATACGTACCCGGTTTCCGCCCGAGCCCAATGGCTATTTGCACATCGGTCACGCAAAAAGCATTTGCTTGAATTTTGGCTTGGCACGTGATTACGGCGGCGTGTGTCACCTACGCTTTGACGACACCAACCCAGAAAAAGAAGAACAAGAATACGTCGATGCGATCATCGACGCCGTGAAATGGCTTGGCTTTGACTGGACATCCAACAACACCGAACACCTGTACTTTGCAAGCAGTTACTTTGCGACGATGTATGCCTGTGCCGAGGCGCTAATTTTGGCGGGTCACGCCTACGTTGACGAGCAAAGTCCAGAAGAAATGCGATTGATGCGGGGCACACTTACCGAGGCTGGAAAGAACTCTCCCTTCAGAGACCGCTCTGCGCAGGAGTCCTTGCAAATGCTGCGCGATATGCGTGCGGGCAAACATGCGGATGGCAGCATGGCCTTGCGCGCGCGCATCGATATGGCGTCACCCAATATCAACTTGCGTGACCCGGTGCTCTACCGTATTCGCCACGCGACACACCATCGCACGGGTAACGAGTGGTGCATCTACCCCATGTATGCCTTCGCGCATCCGATCGAAGATGCGCTCGAGGGCATCACACACAGTATTTGTACACTTGAATTTGAAGACCAGCGTCCTTTTTATGATTGGACACTGAACCGGCTTCAAGAGCTTGGGCTGTTCGCCACCCCCCTACCGCATCAGTACGAGTTCGCGCGCCTGAACATGAGCTACATCGTGACCAGCAAGCGCAAGTTGCTCCAGCTTGTCAAAGACGGTCATGTCAACGGCTGGGATGATCCCCGTATGCCCACCATCGCAGGTTTGCGCCGCCGTGGCTACACCGCCTCTGCGCTGCGTTTATTCTGCGAACGCACCGGTGTTTCAAAATCTAACTCGCGTATTGATTACAGCTTGCTTGATCAGGCGCTACGCGAAGACCAGGACCCCGTCGCCTTGCGCTCGGTGGCGATCCTAGATCCACTCAAGCTTGTGATTACAAACTTCCCGGCCGACCATGTTGAACCCTGCCACGCGCCACGTAACCCGCACGCACCCGAAGCGGGGATGCGTGCATTCGGGCTGACGCGCGAGGTGTGGATTGAGCGTGAAGACTTTGCGGAAGTTCCACCAAAAAAATACTTTCGACTATTTCCCGGTAATAGCGTGCGCCTGAAATACGGTTACGTCGTCACTTGTACAGGTTGCGTCAAGGACGCGGCTGGCAACATCATCGAAGTACACGCTGAATACAACCCAGACACCAAGAGTGGCACAGCGGGCTCGGACGCCGTTAAAGTCAAGGGTAACGTTACCTGGATCAGCACCGCTCAAGCGGTCTCGGCAGAAATCAGACTGTACGACCGACTTTTTTCAGAGCCTTTTCCAGACGCGGGGGATAACGATTTCCTGACCTGTCTGAATCCGCAATCCGTGCACGTGTTGAAGGCGTTTCTAGAGCCCGGCACCGCACTCATTCCGGGCGTTGTCACACAGTTTGAGCGCCTCGGCTACTTTGTGGTTGATCCGATCGACTCACGTCCCGATGCACCTGTTTTTAATCGCGTCACCACGCTGAAAGACACGTGGGCTGCGGCTAGCTAAGCTGCTGTGGATGAGCAGCTCAGCTTATCGCAGCGCCTTATAACGAATACGCTTAGGCGCTGCACCGGCCTCACCCAAACGTCGTTTCTTGTCGGCTTCGTACTCTTGGTAGTTGCCGTCGAAGAACACCACTTGCGAATCACCCTCGAAGGAGAGGATATGCGTCGCGATACGGTCTAAGAACCACCGATCATGGCTGATCACCATAATCGAGCCTGCGAATTCAAGCAGTGCATCTTCTAATGCGCGCAAGGTTTCGACATCCAGATCGTTCGACGGTTCGTCAAGCAGTAAAACGTTGCCGCCGGTGATCAGCGTCTTGGCGAGATGCAGACGGCCCCGCTCACCACCAGATAACTGCCCCACCTGTTTGCCCTGATCCGCACCCTTAAAGTTAAAACGTCCCAGGTACGCGCGTGCGGGCATTTCAAAACGCCCGACCGTCAAGATGTCTGCACCATCCGCGATCGAATCGAACACCGTTTTAGCATCAGGCAAGCTATCACGGGACTGATCGACGAACGCAATCTTCACCGTCTGGCCAATCTTGACTTCACCGCTATCAGGC
>JBILHV010000084.1:0-6647 GCA_044350305.1 Burkholderiaceae bacterium | reverse complement strand
AAGCCGGCTTCGATGTTGCGGGACTTTTCCGGTTGCAGTAACGGGTTACCCATAAAAAACGGAGTAACGGGCCAATAGAGCTCGTTGAAATTTGGTGCGCGAAAGCCGGTATTCGCCCCCACACTCGCCCGCCAATTCTTCGACAAATCAAGCCCGTAAGTCAGACTACCCGTGACGAAGTTTCCATACTGCGAGTTATTGTCCGTGCGCGCGCTGGCCTGCACGGATTGTGGCCCCCAGTTACCCCGGTAGATGGTAAGCAGTGAGTTGGTATAACGCGAAGTTTGTTGATAGTTGACGAAGGCGGGCGCCAGGTAATCGCCGTTCGAAAGCGTACCGTCCACGCTTTGCTCAAGCCGCTCGTAGGCCAGGCTCACGACTTGTGTCGGAGAAAACTTTAGGTCGTTTTGCCACACGTATTGATTCTGGCGTGTTTTGAAATATTGGGTACCGTCTAGACTACTGGCAGAGGCCCCCACGGTTTTGTAGTCGTCGATTGAGAACCCTGCACGTAAGGTGCTTGTCCAGAGCGAAGAAATCACGTTACGACTCGTCAGCATGTTGCTGCTCAGCGTCTGTACGCCACGGTCGTTGAAATAGGGCATGCCCATGTCATAGCCGCCATTGACCGTGGACTGGAAGGTCTGCAGCGTGAGCGTTTGGCCCGGCTTGTAGGTGTAGCCAAGTGTGCCACCCACGTTGCTGCGGTAATACGAGTCTTTGTCGGGGTTGTAGTAATAGGCCGTGCTGCGGTTTGTGTTGAAGCCCCCGCTCTGCCCATAGCCTCCGTATAGGCTGTACACCCAGCCGTCGGCCGCACCGGAAAATCCGGCATCGAATTGCGTCGTTGCATAGCTTCCGACTCCAGCATTCGCATACGCAGAAAATGGTCTGTCTTGTTCGCCACGCGTAATGACGTTGATGACGCCACCAATCGCATCCGCGCCATAGAGGCTGCTACTCGTGCCTCGCACGACTTCAATGCGCTCTACACTGTTGAGTGGAATTGCGTTAATTGAAGGTAGGCCGTTTGTGGCGTTATTGACCCTTAAACCATCAATCAACACCAAAGACTGATTGCTATTCGTGCCCCGAATATTGAGGGTATTTAAGGTCTGCGGGCCACCGTAGTTGACCGTTTCAATGCTGTGCTGGCGAATCAGCGCATCGCCAAGCGTGCCGTTTGGCAAGCTTTCCAGGCTTTCACGACTGATGACGCTATTGTCCCCGAGTGTGTTGCCTAAGGGTTCAGGCGTTCGAGCGGGGGTCACCACAATGGTTGATAGTTGTGGGATCTGTGAAGCAGGGGTGGAAGTTGGAGAGGAGTTTTGAGCGAAGACACTCGAGACGGCTGCCCAGACGGCAGCGCCGGCTGTTAACCGGGATAGGGGATGTTGCATGTGAAACCTCGTTGAAGGCGTGCGTCCCCGCACGACCATGACGTAAAAGAAACCGGGGAGATAAGTCCGTCAATTTCCGCTTGAGGTGGCCGGTATCGGGCTGGCCCAGGACAAAAAACGTGCAGTCCAAGGTTGACCGTTGCGGGGGCAGCACAGGCACAATCGTCAAAATCGACGTATTTCCCTGTTTCCCGTTTAACTTTCCCAATGCGACCAATTTGCTTGTGGCAATAGGGTCTTTGCATCGAAAGCACCAACTCTGCCGACAATGTAGCATGGCCCTGTTTTTGGTACGATGTCGGGTTGGCTAAAGTAGGTTTTTTTAGTCAATACCGCCGAACGGTTTTGTTGCGGCGAGCCCGTCTCTTTTATGCAAGTGAATCATGTCCTATCCCAAGCTGCCCTATCCGATTGAAAGCTATACCCGTGGTGCCGAATTTGCTCGGCTCCTGGGCAAGCGCATGATGATTTTGGACGGCGCGATGGGTACGATGATTCAGCGCTACAAATTGTCTGAGGCAGATTTTCGTGGCCCACGATTTGCCGAGCATGGCAAAGACGTAAAAGGCAACAACGAGCTCTTGACGCTCACCCGACCAGAAGTGATCCGCGAAGTGCATGAGGGCTATCTGGCTGCCGGCGCAGATGTGATCGAAACCAATACGTTTGGTGCGACGACCATTGCGCAAGGTGATTACGACCTGGCCGAACTCGCGTATGAGCTCAACCTTGAGTCCGCACGTATCGCGCGTCTGGCGTGCGATAAATTCAGTACGCCTGAGCGACCCCGCTTTGTGGCGGGGGCGCTTGGCCCACAACCTAAAACTGCTTCGATTTCTCCCGACGTCAACGACCCGGGCGCGCGCAATGTCACCTTTGATGAGTTGCGTATTGCCTATACCGAGCAACTCAATGGCCTGCTGGACGGCGGAATCGATCTAGTCTTGATCGAAACGATTTTTGACACTCTCAATGCGAAGGCCGCAATTTTTGCGGTTGAGGAAGTTTTCGAAGCGCGCGGTGAGCGCCTGCCCGTGATGATCTCCGGTACGGTCACGGACGCCTCTGGTCGCATTTTGTCAGGGCAGACCGTCGAGGGGTTCTGGAATTCCGTACGCCATGCTCGTCCGATTACGATCGGGTTGAACTGCGCACTGGGTGCTGCGCTCATGCGGCCATACATCGCCGAGCTCTCTAAGCTTTGCGATACCTACGTTTGTGTGTATCCCAATGCTGGGCTGCCTAACCCCATGAGCGAGACGGGTTTTGATGAGACGCCCGCCGATACCTCGAGCTTGCTTGAAGAGTTTGCGCGCGCAGGATTCGTCAATATGGTGGGCGGTTGTTGCGGAACGACGCCTGAGCACGTTGCGGCGATTGCAGAAAAAGTGTGTGCGTTACCGATTCGTGTCGTGCCAGACATCGCAGTCAAAACAAGACTGTCGGGCCTCGAAGCCTTAAATATTGATGATTCCACGCTGTTTGTTAACGTGGGTGAGCGGACCAACGTAACTGGCAGCAAAATGTTTGCACGCCTGATTCGTGAAGAGAAGTACGACGAAGCGGTTGCTGTCGCGCGCCAACAAGTCGAAAGCGGCGCACAGATTATCGACATCAACATGGATGAAGCCATGTTGGATTCGTTGGCCTGCATGCACAGGTTCTTAAACCTGATTGCGTCTGAGCCCGATATCGCACGCGTGCCTGTCATGATCGATAGCTCGAAGTGGTCGGTGATTGAAACAGGCCTCAAGTGCGTGCAGGGTAAGTCGATTGTCAATTCGATTTCGCTTAAGGAGGGCGAAGAGCCCTTCCTTAAACAGGCGCAGCTATGTCGTCGCTACGGCGCAGCAGCAGTAGTCATGGCTTTTGACGAAAAAGGTCAGGCCGATACGCTTGAGCGCCGCAAAGAAATCTGTACGCGTGCTTACCGCCTGCTGGTCGATGTTGTGGGCTTTCCTCCAGAAGATATTATTTTTGATCCAAACGTCTTCGCGATCGCAACGGGCATTGATGAGCATAACCACTATGCGGTGGATTTCATCGAATCGACGAAATGGATTCGTGCGTCGTTGCCGCATGCGCGTATCTCCGGTGGCGTATCAAACGTAAGCTTTTCGTTCCGCGGCAATGAGCCGATGCGAGAGGCAATCCACACAGTCTTTCTGTATTACGCCATCCGTGAAGGCATGACGATGGGTATCGTCAATGCAGGGCAGCTTGGCGTGTATGCAGAACTGCCTCCCGCATTACGTGATCTCGTGGAAGACGTGGTGCTCGATCGCGCTCAGCCGGTCGGACATACAGACCCAACCGACACACGCACACCGACCGAGCGCTTGGTTGCTTTTGCGGATTCCGTTAAGGGTTCAGGCACCAAGCGTGAAGAAGACCTCACTTGGCGAGAGCAGGCCGTTGAAAAACGACTCGCGCATGCGATGGTCCATGGCAATACGCAATTCATTATTGAGGACACCGAAGAGATTCGTCAGCAAATCGCTGACCGTGGCGGCCGACCCATTGAGGTCATCGAAGGCCCTCTGATGGATGGCATGAATATCGTCGGCGATTTGTTCGGTGAAGGCAAAATGTTCTTGCCGCAGGTTGTTAAATCTGCTCGTGTGATGAAGCAAGCCGTTGGACATCTCGTCCCCTTCATCGAAGAAGAAAAAAAATTAATTGCCGCAGCCGGGGGCGACGTTCGTGCCAAAGGCAAGATCGTGATCGCGACCGTCAAAGGCGATGTACACGATATTGGTAAAAATATTGTCACCGTTGTGCTTCAGTGCAACAACTTCGAAGTCGTCAATATGGGCGTCATGGTTCCGGCAGCAGAGATTCTGGCACGCGCCAAGGCCGAGAGGGCGGATGTGATTGGTTTGTCTGGGCTCATTACACCTAGCCTTGAAGAAATGGCTTATGTCGCAAGCGAGATGCAGCGTGACGAATACTTTCGAAGCCGCAAGATCCCCCTTATGATTGGTGGCGCAACGACCAGCAGGGTGCATACCGCCGTTAAGATTGCTCCGCACTACGAAGGCCCTGTTATTTATGTTCCGGATGCAAGCCGTTCGGTTGGCGTTGCGCAAAATCTGGTATCTGAAACGGCCAATACCTACCTTGATGAGTTGGCCGTTGAGTACGAAGACGTGCGCCGTCGCTATGCTAATCGCCAGATCGCACCCTTGATGTCCATGGCGGATGCGCGTGCAGCCAAGCCAGTGATTGATTGGTCGACCTACCAGCCACCCCGCCCAAAATTTATTGGACGTCGTACTTTCAAGAATTTTGATTTGGCGGAGTTGTCCCGTTTTATTGACTGGACGCCGTTCTTTCAAACCTGGAGTTTGTTTGGCCAGTTTCCGGCGATCCTCGATGATCATGTCGTGGGTGAGCAGGCGCGTAAAGTCCACATTGATGGGCTGGCGATGCTTAAGCGGATGATCGATGGTCGTTGGTTGACGGCAAATGGCGTGATCGCGTTTTATCCGGCGAATACTGTCAACGATGACGATATCGAGATTTATCAAGACGAAACGCGTGAAAAAGTACTGTTCACCTGGCGCGGCCTCCGTCAGCAAGGAGTCAAGCGCGAAGGGGTTGAGAACAAATGTTTGGCCGACTTTATTGCCCCTAAATCTTCTGGCGTGGTGGACTACATCGGCCTGTTTGCTGTCACCGCGGGAATCGGCGTCGATAAGAAAGAGCAAGAGTTTGAACGTGCGAACGACGATTACTCTTCCATCATGTTCAAGTCGTTAGCCGATCGCATGGCCGAGGCATTCGCTGAAGCGCTTCATGCGCGGGTACGTCAAGATTTGTGGGGGTACGCTGCAAACGAAGCGCTCACGAATGAGCAGATGATCAAAGAGCAGTACGTGGGCATTCGACCGGCACCAGGCTATCCCGCGTGCCCGGAGCATGTCGTCAAGCGTGAAATGTTCGAAGTCTTAGACGGTGCAGATATCGGCATGATGCTGACGGAAAGTTACGCCATGCATCCCGCTGCGAGTGTGTCAGGTTTTTATTTCAGCCATCCACAGTCGCAGTACTTCAGCGTGGGCCCGATTGGTGAGGATCAAGTCGAGGATTACGTGAAGCGTTCCGGACGTACCGAAAAAGATGTCAAACGGACCTTGGCGCCTAACTTAGGCTAACTGGCCTTAGATAGACCGCTCAAGCACCAAGGTGAGGGCGACTGCCGCCAACAGGAATCCTGTTCGTGCGTTAAGACCCAACGCGTTGTTGCGCGTTTCGACCAGGCGATACAGTAAGGCGCCCGCCGCTAAAGATAGGCCGACCGCGACAACGATACCCGCCGCATTGATCCACAGGCCGGTCGGGAACCAGAGACTCCACAACGCATTGATGCCGATGCAGATGCCGTAGTGAATTAAAAAAATTGAGTAAGAACGCTCGCCCAGCCAGTTCAGTGCGGGGTGATCACCCCAGTGTTCGAGTCGACCGCGCAGATCGGCAAGCGCTAGCAGTAAGGCCGTGATCGTGGCGGTCGCGACCGCTTTGCGAAACTCCAGCCATAACGCCACCACACCAAGCAGCGCGATCAATACAAGCCCAAACCGACCTAAGCGTGTGTGCGCTGTCCAATAGGCCAGCACGCCCAAGCCGTAATAACCAAAGAAAAATGGTGCATAGGCCTCGAGGGCGTCATTGCGGTTCAGCACCCAAAGAGAAAAGGCCGTGAGCGCAATAATGACCAGTGGGTAAACGCGTTGCAGACCCGCAGGCATTCGCCAGCATAGAGCGGTAAAAATTGCCGTCAATGCAAACAGTTGAAAATCAATCGCGACATACCAAACCCCTGCGGACAGCGCTTCCAAACCAATCAGGTCATAGAGTAAAAAAACGTGAGCAAGCAATTGACCAAAGGTTGGAGCGGCCGACAGTGAGTCATGGATAAACCAAGGACGCACAAGCGCCGTAATGAGCGCAGCCAGTGTGACAGCAAATAGAAAGGGCGTAATGAGTCGTTTGTAGCGCTTCCAGACTAGGGCGGGGACTTCTAGCGCAATCGGCGCAGCCCGAGGGGCCATTTGTGCGGCGACAAAGTATCCGCCGAAGACAAAAAACATTTGCACTGCGAGCTTGCCGTAGACAATCAGTGTTTCGATCAGTTTTGGATACTGAGCACCGATCACTTCAGACATCGGTCCGTATACAGCGAGGTGATGGATGACAATGACCAGACAGCCAACACCTTTTGCGGCGTTGACGAGAGACAGTCTG
>JBILHV010000083.1:0-6659 GCA_044350305.1 Burkholderiaceae bacterium | reverse complement strand
CTCATCCTTAACGTCCATGATGAAGCGACACATATCTTGCTTTTCTTCGACGTTCATCCCCGCCATGGGCTCATCGAGAAGCAGTACCTGAGGCTCCATTGCTAGCGCACGCGCCAGATCGACACGTTTTTGTAAGCCATACGGAAGCTGACCTACCGAAGTTTTCCGGTAGGCCTGAATCTCTAAAAAATCAATGATGTGCTCAACTTTCTCGCGATTGGCGATTTCTTCGCGCTCTGCAGGTCCGAGACGAATCGCTTGCAACAAAATATTGCTTCGGATGTACAAATTACGACCAGTCATAATATTGTCGATCACGCTCATACCTTTAAAGAGCGCCAAGTTCTGAAAGGTGCGCGCGATGCCCATTTTGG
This sequence comes from Burkholderiaceae bacterium, assembly GCA_044350305.1. Classification (GTDB taxonomy): domain Bacteria; phylum Pseudomonadota; class Gammaproteobacteria; order Burkholderiales; family Burkholderiaceae_B; genus Zwartia. The sequence goes on along the minus strand of JBILHV010000083.1, from coordinate 6,285 downwards.
CAACTTGACGACTGTTCATATGACTAAAGGTCTGGCCCCTAAAGGTGATTGATCCTGCCTGGGGCGTGTACACCCCATTAATACAGTTGAGCATCGAGCTCTTACCCGCTCCATTTGGACCGATAATCGCTCTAATCTCATGCTCTCTCACATTAAATGAAATATCCGTCAGCGCATTGACTCCTCCGAAGCGCAAGCTAATGTTTTCAACATCTAAGATGACATCGCCAATTTGCCGATTTGCCATTTACGATCCTTGTTTTCTTAAGAATACAGGTCCGACGCGATTGACAGTACGTTGAGCGGTCGTCATGCCTTTCCCATGACAAACGTAGGGACCTCGTGTATCTTCAACGTTGCCGAGACCTTGCCTTCCCGTCCATCTTCAAAACGCACCTGAGTCTCGATGAACTGCTCGGACAAACCGTTGTATATCGCACTAACTAAGGGCGCATACTTGCTTTCGACAAATCCACGCCTGACTTTCCGTGTGCGCGTCAACTCGTCGTCGTCGGGATCAAGCTCCTTGTGCAACACCAAAAACTTAGAGATCTGCGCATGCCCGAGCATTGATTCTTTAGATAATTCTTCGTTCATCTTTTCAATACAGCCACGGATGAGTTCAGCCACAGCAGCATTGCCCGCTAAATCCACATAGCCACTATAGGCAATGTTACGGCGCTCGGCCCAATTTCCAACCGCTTCAAGATCGATATTCACAAATGCACTGATCGTTTCGCGTCCCGAGCCAAACACAACGGCTTCTTTAACAAAACTAAAGAATTTCAGCTTGTTCTCTATGTATTTAGGCGCAAACACTTTTCCATTTGCTAGCGTAGAGACATCTTTTGCGCGATCGATAATACGAAGATCTCCGTCGCTATCGATAACACCAGCATCACCGGTCCGGAAGTATCCTTGTGCATCGAAGGCTTCCTGGGTGGCATCCCCATTTTTGTAATATCGATCCATCATAGACACGCCACGCACTAATACCTCGCTGTTGTCTCCGATACGAATCTCAACGCCGGGGGATGGTTTTCCAACCGAGTCATATTTAACCTCGCCGTCTCGTTGGATGCAGACATACGCGCATGTTTCCGTTTGTCCGTATAGCTGTTTCAAATTTACACCGATAGACCGATAGAATCTGAATAGGTCTGGACCAATCGCCTCCCCCGCTGTGTATGCGACACGAATATTGCTCATACCCAGGGTATTGCGTAACGGGCCATACACAAACATATTGCCCAACGCGTACAACAGGCGCTGCCCCAATGACACTGGCTTACCATCCAATAGATTGGAGCCGCATTGCCGAGCAACACCCATGAAGTAATCAAACATCTTGCGCTTGATAAGCCCCGCATCTTCCATGCGAATCGTGACAGAAGTCAGTAGCCCTTCGTACACGCGTGGTGGCGCGAAGTAATACGTTGGACCGATCTCTTTCATATCCGTACTAACGGTCTCTCGCGACTCAGGACAGTTCACTGTAAATCCAGAGGCCAGACACTGAGCCATTGAAAACAAAAAGTCGCCAACCCATGCCATTGGAAGGTACGCCATCACACTATCTGCAGGCGACAACGCATCAACCTCGCAGGCACCTCTGCCGGCACCGATCATCGATGCATGGGTCTGACATACCCCTTTGGGCTTGCCGGTGGTTCCCGACGTATAAAGAATGACACTCACATCGCTGGGTTTACCGAGACCAACTTGCGCTTCAAAAAAATCTGGCTGCGTCTGATTGAATACACGCCCCTGCTCCAGCAAGGTTTCGATAAAGCAAAGCCTCGCGTCGTCGTAACCTCGCATCCCTCTTGGATCGAGATAAAAAATATGGCGTAGTGCGGGGGTCTGATCCGCTATTTCAAGCAGCTTATCGACTTGCTCCTGATCCTCTGCAAAGGCAAAACCAATCTCCGCATCCTGCAACACATAAGTCATCTCGTTCGCAACGGCATCTTGATAAAGAGGCACAGGCGTGCCACCGAGCGCATGTACCGCTAACATAGCCTGATACAAGCGAGGCCGATTGTCGCCAATGATGCCGAGAGTCATGCCGCGCGCAAAACCTTTACTGGCCAGTCCACAAGCGAGCTCGCGTACTTTAATCGCCGCTTCTGACCAAGACTCTGTTTGCCAAATGCCTAAATATTTCTCGCGGTACGCGGGATGAGCAGGTCGCATACGCGCATGCTCGAGCAACAACCGAGGAAATGTCGTTTGATGTAATTGATCGGAGCTGAGCGGTAACGGACTAGACATCCTTAAGCAACCTTGGTTTTGACATAAGCACGTCCTTATTCTAATTGTGTACCATTGAAACGGGTTGAGCTTGCATGAGTCTTACGCTGTTATACAGCCTCTGATTCCATCGATAGGCATGCTGCTTCGCAGCAAACTGATTTTTTTTGCCGTGCACTGCCAACTTCTGTGCTTAAAAAAGAGTAAATGTCTTAATCTGTAGACGCTCAGACAGATGTGTATGTGATAAAAAAACGGACCTCGGTCCGTTTTTTTATTCTCGCTTAATGTTTAACTTTCATCACACTTCTACAGTTAACCACCACCGTACAGATATTTAGGTAACCACAGCGTCATACCAGGCCATGCATACATGATCGCCATACACACAATCACAATGAACATGTAAGGCATCATGCCAGCAAAGATCTGGTTTAGCGTGACGTGCGGTGGTGCGACCCCCTTCAGGTAGAACGCGGACATTGCAACTGGTGGAGACAAGAATGCCGCCTGCAGGTTCACAAACACCAACGTTCCCCACAAAATGGGATCAATGCCAAAGTGCGACAGCATCGGCAAAAATATTGGCACAAAAATAACAATGATTTCAGTCCACTCAAGTGGCCACCCGAGGATGAAGATAATGACCTGGGAGAGCAGCATAAACTGCAGCGGACTCAGATCCATTGCCAAGACCCACTTCTCGATGATCTGTTGACCACCCAGCAAGGCAAAGACCGCAGAGAACAGTGCGGAACCGACAAATAGCCAACATACCATCGAGGTCGTTTTAGTGGTCAGGAAGACCGCTTGTTTCACTCGCTCAAAGGTTAGACTGCCCGACGATATTGCAAGTAAAAATGCTCCTGCTGCTCCGATCGCCGCAGACTCCGTCGCAGTCGTAATCCCCAACAAAATCACCGCCAAGACCACGACTGTCAGCAAGCCCAACGGCATCACCGACTCTACCAGCAGTTTCAAAATCTCAAACTGCTCATCGCGCAAGCGGCGATAGTAATAGAACAACAGTAACGCCGTGAGCGCTACGGTAATTGCGTAATAAATATAGAAGTTGGTTGAGGGCCCGACATACTCTTGCGGCTTATTACTGTCCTTATTGTCCGGATCGGCGTCCAGCGCTATCGGTGCGCCACTGCTATTGGCGCTACTAGACCGACCGCTTGAAACGGTATCACTCCCTATTTCAACAAGAGTCTCTTCTTCTACGGCCTTTTTGGCGGTAGGTGTTACCGCATCAGGCCCTGGCAATGCTGTTGCAAAGATTGCCTGTGACTCTCGAAACTGGTTTTCTGGGTGGATGACTGCGTACCACCAAGTGCCTGCCGCCAATGCAACACCGAACACCAACGGGCAGAGAGAAGCCAGGACATTTCTAAATATTCGGCCGTAGCTTAGACGAGCCTCACCTGGTGCATTCAGCAACGGGCCCGGATTCACTAACGCCTTAAGTGTTGCCACCAGCATATTCTGTGAATAATGATCACGCATAAATGCTAGCCAAGGTGGTATATCTACTTTGAGCTGGTCTGCAGACAGCTTGGGTGCAACCTTGGGATTAATGAGCGCCCAACCAATGATGTACACCAGATAAAGGAAAGCAAGAAAAAATCCCGGCAACATCGCAGCAGCATAAAGCTTAACAACTGACTGACCAGCGACCGCCGCATACACAATGATCATCACAGAGGGCGGAATTAAGATCCCGAGCGTGCCCCCAGCAGTGATCACACCCGCTGCCAATCTCACGTCATAGCCGGCATTAAGCATCGGCTTTAAAGCGATCACGCCCATCAAAACGACAACCGCCCCAACCAGCCCGCTGGCAATTCCCCAGAATGTGCAAATAACCAGCGTCGCGACAGCAAGTGACGCAGGCATTCTGCGGAACGCTAGTTGAACGCTGTGGAACATCTTATCCACCAACGCCCCACGCTCCATGACATAGCCCATCAGCACAAAGAGCGGTATCGACAGCAACGTGTCGTTCGTCATGCCCCCAAAGGTACGCTGCACCATCAGCGGAAAAATTTTATTGCTAGTCCAAGGGGCGCTAGGATCGTAAAAAGAATAGAACCCAAACGCCATTCCCAAACCCATCAAGGTAAAGGCAGTCGGGAACCCGAGCATGATCACGACAACAATGAGGCCCAACATCACTAAACCGATAAGTGGATCACCCATGATTTGTTCCTTTTGCAGCACCCAGCCGGTGATGCGCTTCTTCATCGATGGACTTTGCGCGTGCGATCCCTATATTTTTAGCCTCTTCATCTACGTACGTCGATGCTTGCAATTGTTGCTCGACCACATCGATCTCTTCTGCATCCTTCAGGCGCTCGGGCCATTCCCCCGTCTTCAAACAAATGACGCAACGCAAGATTTCAACAAAACCTTGCAGAATCAACAGACCACCTGCAATAGGAATCAATGATTTGAAATGATAGATTGGTGGGCCATTCGCGATCTGAGTTGTATGTTCGCCAATACGCCAAGAATCTGCTGCAAACTTATACCCTGCGTAACATAACGCCACAATGCCGGGCAGAAAAAAAACAATATATAAAATCAGATCCAGCGTCGCCTGAGTGCGAGGCTTCATCGAACCATACAAAAAGTCGCCACGTACGTGTCCATTCTGTGCCAACGTATAAGCACCCGACAACATGATGACGGCGCCATACGCCATCACAGACAATTCACCGATCCATGCAGAAGGCGCATTCAACACATATCGCCTAAACACATCGATACACACCATGACCATGAGGACAATAATCAACCACCCGGCCCCCTTGCCCACGAACGTGCTGATGTGATCAACCGCGAACATGAGTTTTTTGGTGCTATCTTTGGATTCCATCGGATCTCACAACTTTTTCAGTTTTATAAAAAAAACAATCCGGACGCGAGCGCCCGGATTGTTTGGTGCAACTATTTCATGTTACGAACGCTTTGGTGCAAAGTAATGGTCATAGGCCATTTTGTAATCAACGTTTGTAAAGTTCTGCCAACGACCTGCGCGACGTGCAAATTCACGCTGCGATTCGAGCACTGCCTTAAAGTCAGCACTTTCAGCAGACTTCTTGGCAATGATTGCGTCCCAAGCTTTCAACTGCGCTTCCAAAATTGACTTTGGTGTTTGATAGAAGCGAACCTTGTCTTCGGTTTGAAGTTTCACAAAGTCCTGCGAGTATCGATCTACTGCTTTCCAAGACATCTCAGCCGATGCGGCTTGAGTCGCGATAGAAATAATAGACTTCAATTCTGGAGCAAGTGCATCAAACTTCTTTTTATTGAACAGAATCTCGAATTGCTCTGCCGATTGGTGGAAACTCTGCAGCATGCAAACCTTCGATACATCTGCAAAGCCAAGTGTGCGATCTGACGAGGCATTGTTAAATTCAGCCGCATCCAACACGCCGCGATCCAATGCGGGGACGATATCGCCACCAGGCAGCGCCTGAACGGAGGCGCCAAGCGCATTGAAGATCTCAATAGAGAGGCCGACGGTACGATACTTCAGGCCTTTGAAATCTTCAGCTTTCGTGATGGGCTTCTTGAACCAGCCAAGTGGCTGCGTCGGCATCGGGCCGTAAACAAACGACACAACATCCATCTTCAAGCCAGCGTAAATCTTTTCAAGCAGCTGTTTGCCGCCGCCGTATTCATGCCAGGCGATCAGCATGTTGGGGTCCATACCGAAGGCAGGTCCCGATCCCCACAGTGCCAATGCGCTGCTCTTACCGTACCAATAAGCCAACACGCCATGACCACCATCGAGCGTGCCGGTTGACACAGCATCTAGCAGACCAAACGCTGGAACAACTGCACCGGACGGCAACACTTCAATCTTCAGGCGGCCGCCGGACATTGCGTTCACTTTGTTTGCATAATCCAATGCATATTCGTGAAAAATATCTTTTGCAGGCCAAGTCGACTGAAAACGAAAACTAATGGTTTGTGCTTGCGACACCATTGGGAAACCGAGCGCGGCAGCGCCAGTACCGGCAG
>JBILHV010000082.1:0-6716 GCA_044350305.1 Burkholderiaceae bacterium | reverse complement strand
CCAAACAGCCCCACAATGACAAGCTTGCCACCTTTGATCAGGCAATCAAACGCAATCCCCGTTGTTGACGGCGCACCGACCAAATCCACAACACCCTGAATCAGTTTGCCGCCATTGGCTGCAATGATTTGCTTGGCCGCGTCAGGTGCTGCGCCGTCGATCGCGGCGAGTGCGCCCGCATCGAGCGCAGCTTGTCGTTTGACAGGATCGATATCGACCACGATGGGGCTGACACCACCCATTGCTTTGAGTAGTGCCATCGCCATGAGACCCAAACCGCCGGCGCCCATAATCACAATCGGGTGCTTGCTGAAGGTCTTGACTCCGATCTTGTTGATCGCGCTGTAAGTCGTGATACCCGAGCATGCATAGGGGGCAAGCGTAGCCGGGTCCATGTCGCCAATATCAATCAAGTAGCGCGCATCAGGAACCATGAGGTGGTCTGCGTAGCCGCCGGGACGATGAACCCCCAAGTACTGGGGGGCCGCACAATAGTTCTCTAAGCCCTCGTCACAAGCGGGACACTGTCGGCAACCGATCCAGGGATACACTAAATAGTTGCGGCCTTTCTCGACACCTTTGGCATCGGGCCCCATTGCGACGACTGTTCCAGCCGTTTCGTGTCCCATGGTCATGGGGAGCTTGATGCCACGGTCTTTAAGCGACAAGGTTTTGCCATTTCCCAAGTCGTAGCCGCCTTCCCAGAAGTGAATATCGCTGTGGCAGACGCCTGCGGCGCGTACCTGCACGAGCACCTGAGCGCCCGTGGGCGTGGGTGTCTCGGCCTCTAACAGCTGCAACGATTCACGAAAATTAACAACGCAGTAGCACTTCATGTTGTGGTCTCCAGAAGGATTGATCGTTATTGTTGTGATGGGTTTACATGACGAGTTCGATCAGGCGCGGGCCTTTCTCTTTGTTGGCGATGCGTAGTACTTGGGCAAAGTCTTCCATATTGGAGACTTGCTGTCCGGGCACGCCATGACCGCGCGCAATTGATACCCAGTCTATGTAAGGCCGGTCCAGGTCTAACATGCGTTTAGCGTTTTCGCCCGCCTCAGGGCCACCCATGTTGGCGAGCTCACCCCGCAAAATTTTGTATGAGCGGTTGGCAAAGATCACGACGGTAACGTCTAGATTTTCACGCGCCATTGACCAGAGGCCTTGCACTGTATACATGGCGCTACCATCACCAATCAAGGCAACGACTTTGCGATCTGGGCAGGCGACGGCGGCACCGACAGCGGCCGACATGCCCCAGGCGATTGCACCACCCGTAATTTCAATACAATCGTAAGGTGCAGCTTGGTGCGTGAGTTTTGAAAACTGACGCCCTGTGGTCACGGATTCTTCGACCATGATGCCGTTTTCTGGCATCAGCGCCGTGATGACGGTACCGATATGTTCGACCGTGGGTACCCCGTTAGGGAGATCGGTAATGATGGGGCCTGTAGAGAGTTGTGCGGGCACTGTGTTCTGAGCGCCCAGTGCGTCAACCAATGCTTGCAGTGTTGCATGGAGATCGTGCGTTAAGGTGGCTAAGGTATGTACCTGACAGTCAGGCTGCTGAATCATGCGTGGCTTGTTGGGATAGGCAAAGAAAGCCACAGGCGAAGCGCTACCGATCAACACTAAGTGCTTGGAGTCCTTGAGCATCGCTACGGCAGCATCGACAGCAAAGGGCAGAGGCATGATGTTGACACGTCCGCGTCCGCGTTCGAGTCGAGGGTTGCGTGACTCACTGGCGAGCTTACACCCAGTATGTGCGGCGATTTTGCCAGCGAGCAGTGCCGACTTGGCACGCAGCGCAGAACCTCCCAACAGAAGCGTTGTCGCTTCGGCTGTCTTGCGATCCGATAACAAACGGGCAATGGCGAGCACCGAGTCCGCCAGAGGTGCCGCGGTGGTTTGCGCCGGAGCTGTCGAGTAGTGCCCAGGATCAGAGGGCTCCCACGCACAGTTCGCCGGCAAGACGAGCGTAGCAATGCGCCCTGGTGTGCTGCGGGCTTGTGAGATCGCTTCGGCCGTATCTAGGGGCGCCTGGCTGGCCGACATAGTGGTCTTGACCCAGTGCGACATGGGACGAGCCACTGCTTCGACATCCGAATTCAGTGGAGCATTGTTGTGAATGTGATCGAGCGCATGCTGTCCGACAATATTGACCATGCCCGTATTGGCGCGCTTAGCGTTATGAATGTTGGCTAACGCATTGCCCAGGCCAGGTCCCAGGTGTAGGAGGGTGGCGGCAGGCTTTTCAGCCATTCGGTAATAGCCGTCGGCCGCACCACTGACAACGCCTTCAAATAATCCGAGGATGCAGCGCATGCCTGGCGCACGGTCCAGTGCCGAGACGAAGTGCATCTCGGATGTGCCGGGATTGGCAAAACATACATCAACTGCGCCTGCGAGCAGGGTCTTGACCATTGCCTCCGAACCGTTCATTTTTATACTCCTCCCGTTTTATTTTTCATGGTTTCGCGCGCAATGACGACCTGCTGGACCTCGGTGGCGCCTTCATAAATCCGTAGTGCTCTGATTTCACGATACAACATTTCCATGGGGTGTCCAACTTTGACACCTAAGCCGCCGTGCAACTGCACACATCGGTCAATGATGTGCTGGGCGGATTCCGTCGCAAAAAGCTTGGCCATCGCTGCCGAACGTGTGGTGCGTTGTTTCAGAATGTCGCGTTCCCAGGCAGCGCGATACACGAGGAGGGTCGCGGCATCGATTTCGGTGCTCATGTCGCCGATGGCCGCTTGCGTGATTTGTAGGTCTGCCAGTGTCGCACCAAACATGGGGCGCGACGCAGCGCGCTTGATGCCCATATCAAGTGCGACTTCCGCAAAGCCTAAGGCTGCGGCACCGACCGATGCCCGAAATACATCTAAGTTCTGCAGGGCAACTTTGAACCCCTGCCCCGGCTTGCCAATACGCTGTTCGACAGCGATGTCGCAGTCGGTAAAGGTCAGAGTGCCAATCGGATGGGGTGCGCACACGTCGAACCGCTCTGTGATCGCGAGGCCCGGTGTGTGGGCGTCGACCACAAAAGCGGTCACCCCTTCTGCTTCGTCGTTTTCAACGCGCGCGAACACGGTGTAAAAGTCAGCGATGTCTGCGTTAGATATCCAGGTTTTGACACCGTTGATTCGGTAGCCTGTGGCAGTACGCGTGGCGCGTGTGGTCATCGCAGCGACGTCTGAACCTGCGTCTGGCTCGGAGAGCGCAAAGGCGGCCAGCATGGTTCCGCGAGCCACCTTTGGCAAATACTTTTGCTTGAGTGTCTCTGAACCGAAGAGAGAAATCGGTCCACTGCCCAGCCCTTGCATCACAAAGGCGAAGTCCGCTAGACCGTCGTAATAGCCGAGGGTTTGGCGCATCAAACAGAGGCTGCGTGAATCGAGCTCTTCGAATACACCGCCGTAGGCCGCCGGGACGCAATAGCGTAGCCACCCTGCATCGCCAAGCATGCGCGTGAGCTCCCGGCAGCGCAGGTCGACGCTGCCGTGGTGTACACGGTCGGTCAGGTGTTGAGTCGACCACGCGTGTGCGGCGTCGTGCAGTGCGCGATGTGAATCGTCAAAAAAGGGTAGGCGCAATGAATCTGGATTAAACATGGGTGCGATTCTCGATAAGGTCGAACTTCATTTGTACGTAGCGCGTGGGGATTTCCAGGCGCGCAAAATAAATGACACGTTGGTCGATACACGCGTAGCGGCGTAGTTCAGCGACGGGTGCTGCAAGCGGTAGGTGTAGGGCTTGTGCAGAGTCCGCACCTGCTTCGATGATGCTCACGAGTTGCTCGGCGTGCGTCAGCTTGTCACCGTGCAGTTCGTTTAAAACCGATACAACGGCCGCGTGGCGGTAACGCGCAGCGTGCTGCCGATAAATGTCTCGGTCTAAGTAGACCTCGCTATAACAAAACGGACCGGTTGAGGTGGTGTGCAGACGCTGTAGATATTGAAAACTGCCTTTGCAATCGAAGGGGCAATCCATTCCAAGCAAAGGTAGAGGCACATCGGCGCTCAGTTCCATGAGCGTGGTCGTCCCCAGAGCGGCAGATAGGGCAACGGTCTCTTCCCAACTGGTGGGAAGAGCGAGTTTCACGGGTTGGGGAATGTTTTCATTGACGTAGGTTCCCGAACCACGAGACCGATGGATCAGGCCCTCGCGCTCTAGTAGACCAAAGGCTTGGCGGATCGTCGCGCGTGAAACGCCAAGGTCCTCAACCAAGTTTTCCAGCGCGGGTACCTGTTGGCCACGTGGCCAGACACCGCGCTCAATGTTTCGGCGCACAATCGCCGCCACCTGCAAGTACAGTGGTTGCGGGCTGCGCGCGTAGAGAAGGTCGTTGGATTGTTTCAACTGACTGGTTTTAAATAGAAGTGTTACGGGCGCTTGGCGAGCAAGGCATCGGCCATATCGCGTAATTTATTTTTTTGGATCTTGACGGCATTAGCACTCTCAACGGAAGGAAAGCTTGTGACAACCTCAAAAAGCACAGGAACCTTAAAGCCCGCCATATCGCGTTTACAAGACGCCGTCCAGCCCACGGGATCTGCCTGTGCCCCCTCGTGCAGGATGACAAAGGCAACAGGTAATGTTTTGGTGCCGATGGTGCCGCCCACGACTTGACATGCCTTGACGCCAGGTAGTGATTCAACAGTTTGTTCGATCTCTGCGGGGTTCACTAAAAAACCAGACAGGCGCATGGAGTCGCCCATGCGTGCCTGAAAGACAAATTGCTGTGCGCTGATGGCATAACCGAGATCACCTGTCTTAAAGAATCCATCCGTGGTGATGGCTTTTGCGGTGGCCTCTGGGTTGTCGAGATAGCCCACCATCAAACTAGGGGAAGATATTTCGATCTCGCCGGACTCGCCAAACGGTAAGACATTACCGCTTGAGGGATCGGTTGTGCGCACGCGCGCCGCTGGGTGAATGAGTTTGCCGCCGGCCAAATAGCGCACGCTCAGATCTCCCGCAGCGGCGTGCGTCGGTTGCGCAGCGACCAGCGCTTGCAGCTCGCTCGATCCGTATAGTCCCGTGAGTGCCAAATGATTACGCTCAGCCTGTTCGAGCAGATTGGTGACTGCCGGTGAAAAGTTTGCGAAGCCAAAGAGCTTACATGGCGCAAAGTCTGCAGGGGAGTCTGCTGCTTCCAGTAACTTCAAAATGGATTCGTTATTCGCATAGGTGTGCGACACACGATGCCGTCGAATTTGTGTGAGCGTACTGTTGGTGTCGGAGACGGCTTCGCTCACGACTGTGCAACCCGTCACTAAGCCCCCCGTCAAGGTTGAAAAACCGAACGCGCCACAAAACGGGGCACTGGCCAAAATACGGCTGCTGGCGTTGTAGTGATAGGCTGTTTGCATGGCCTGGCCGTGCACAATGAGCGTGTGTTGATCATGCAAGACAAATTTGGGTAACGACGTTGTGCCAGAGGTGGTAAAGCATATTGCGCCGGCGTTACCCACCGCAGGTGGGGCCGTGCTCGGCGTGTCGGTCAGTTTTGTGTAGTCGTGCACTGCGCACCCTCGCGCAGCAATCGCGCGAACGGCAGGGCTTTGGAAATCGCCCAGCGTGACGATTCCCTTGAGGCGTGCAAGAACATCCGCGGGGACATCCGCCAAAATATCTGCGAAGGCGATGCCTTTGAATTCTGGCCACATCACCAGCCAGTCTGCCTTGCCACGACCAATGATGTCTGCGACCTCTTTGCTGCGAAAGCGTGTGTTCACCGCCAGTACGGTGGCGCCAAGATGCGCACAGGCCAAAAATGTTTGTACCCACGCGAGGCAATTGGGTAGCCAGACAGCGACGCGCTGATCGCGTTGTATCCCGAGCGCGTGTAAATTGCCTGCGAGTTGCCTGGCTTGCTGTTCAAGCTGTGCGAACGTGGTTTCAGTGTCTCGATCAATTAACGCAATATGCTGGCCGTGGGTCTTGGTTAGCTCGGCTAGACGTTGAGAGAAGAAAAACGGTGTTTCCGCCATGCTGCAAGGCCTTGTTTGAAGTTGAGTCGAAGTCGAGTTATTGTTTGAAACTGTGATTGTTTAGAAGCACAATCAAGCTAAATCAAGTACGATAAATATTACTATAGTGCTGATATACGTACTTTGTTAGAAACAAGTACTTTATAAGAAAAACTCTAGGAGTGACATACGATGCAAGCAAGACGTTTTTTTCTACATGCAGTTGCCGCAGCGCTCGCAGTCGGTTCGTTGGGGATGGCCTCGAGCGCCGTCGCGCAGAGTTTTCCTAGCCGCCCTGTGACCTTGGTCGTTCCCTACCCAACCGCGGGTGCGGCTGATATTTTTGGTCGCTCGATTGCGCAAGCGATGGAAGCAACACTCAAACAGACGGTTATTGTCGAAAACAAGCCAGGCGCTGCCGGTAACGTCGGCCTGGCCCAAGTGGCACGTAGTAAGCCTGATGGCTACACCATCGGTTTGGGGACTATTGGTACACAAGCCATCAATCAGTTTTTGTATACCCAGATGCAATTTGATCCCGGCACAGATCTCGTGCCAATCGCGTTAGTGTCGACGACGCCAAACGTGATTTCTGTTGCCGCGAATTCCCCGTGGAAAAATTTAGGTGATGTCATCAAGGCGGCAAAAGCTGCGGGTGACAAGAAGCTGAGTTATGGCACGCCTGGTATCGGCTCCTCACCACACCTGACCGGCGCATATTTTGAGGCGATGGCAGGC
>JBILHV010000081.1:0-6722 GCA_044350305.1 Burkholderiaceae bacterium | reverse complement strand
ACGGTTGAGGTCACTTGGGCGCTCATCCTCGGATTGTTTCGCGCGATTCCGCAAGAAACTGCTTCCGTGCGTGCTGGGGGCTGGCAAACGACAGTGGGTGATGGCGTGGCCGGTAAGACGCTAGGCATCATCGGTTTAGGCAACATGGGGATCCCTGTCGCGAAGATTGGACGCATCCTCGGAATGCGCGTGATTGCCTGGAGCCAGAACTTGACGCAAGAGCGCGCCACGCCTCATGATGTGATCTGCGTGACCAAGGACGAACTGATCGAAACTTCCGATGTGATCACGATCCACCATCCGCTGACCGACGCCAGTCTCGGTCTCTTAGGAAAAAATGAACTCGCCCGCATGAAACCCGGCGCGTACCTGGTGAACACATCTCGCGCGCAGATTGTTGATGAGGAGGCCTTGATCCAGGCACTGACCGCCAGAAAAATCGGCGGGGCAGCCTTGGATGTCTTTACGTGCGAGCCTCTGCCACAAAACCATCCATTTAGAAACTTACCTAACGTGATTGCCACCCCGCATATCGGGTTCGTCACTCAAGAAAATATGACTGAGTTTTTTTCTCAATCCTATAAAAATCTCGTCGCGTATCTTGCCGGTCAACCCATCAATGTGATCAACGCAGCGCATCCCTTTTTGCCAGAATCACAAGTCGCCAAGCAGATGCACAAAAGTCCTCTGCACTCAAAAAGTTAATGTTTTTTAGAAACACGTTCGGCGTAACTAAACGATGAAAAATCCACCTACCGCGCGCGCCAAAAAATCAAAGCCGTCGGATGCGCTCGAGAATGATTTGCCCGGTGGCGAACGGGCTTATCGCTACATCCGACAAGCTCTTGCGAACCAGCAGTTGATGCCAGGCGATCGTCTGCGTGAAGTAGAGCTCGCCGAGATGATCGGCCTGAGTCGCACGCCGATTCGCGAGGCCCTTGCCAGACTGGAGTCTGAGGGCCTTGTCGTACATGACGCCACCCTTGGCATCATGGTTGCAGAGCTTGACTACAGCATGGTCACCGAGCTGTATTTCATGCGTGAAGTTTTAGAAGGGACAGCGGCACGACTTGCGGCGCAACATGCCTCAAGCGTTGAAATTTCCTTGCTTGAAGACATGTGCGAACAGTACGCCAACTCTGTGGGTGACGACGCACAACTGGCCAGCAGCAATCGACAGTTTCACGAGATGCTTTACAACTGCAGTCACAATAGATATCTGATTAAGATGTTAAAGACGCTGCACGACACCTTAACGTTGCTAGGCAATACGACGCTCACGGATCCCAAACGCGTCAAAGACACCATCAAAGAACATGAGGCGGTTGTAGCGGGTATCCGCAAGCACGATCCAGAAGCCGCAGAAAAAGCACTTCGTGCACATATTTACGCCTCGCAAAAGATGCGTATTCGTCGACTGATTTCAAATCAATAAGCGCCTCATGTCTAAGAATATGACTCTCGATTTTGTGGCGTTGCTACGCGCATGGTCTATCGAGGACCCAGCGCTGATCCGCGTGGCGCGTCTGTTACTGATCGATGGGCTCGCGGTCGCGCTGGCCGGAGCGGACCACCCAGGCCCGCGCCTCGCAGCCGCTCTCGCGCACCAACAAGGCGGCAAAGAATCAGCCACGGTTATTGGTCAAGGGTTTTCAACCTCACTATCCCAAGCAGCCCAAATCAATGGGCTGTCTATGCATGTGCTGGACTATGAGCCGATGTGGAATCCCCCTAATCATGCGCTCTCGACAATGCTGCCTGGCTTACTCGCGTTAGCTGAGCAGCGTGAAGCGCAAGGTGCAGGTCCGCAAGGCGTACGGCTCCTGCATTCCCTGCTCAAAGGCGTCGAAGCGCAAGGGCGGTTGCGCTTGTCGTCTGGTCAGATCGAACCACGCGAGCTTAGCTTGCATCCTCCGGGCGTCGTGGGTCCTTTGGCTTGTGCGATTGCGTGCGGGGATTTCTTAGAGCTGTCTGAAGCACAACATGTAGCAGCCGTTGGTATTGCGGCATCACGCGCGGGTGGCGTGCTCGCGAACGTTGGCTCAATGACCAAGGCACTTCATTGCGCAGATGCCTGTCGCAGCGGACTTGAAGCAGCGCTGCTTGCTCAAAGCGGGTTTACTGCTGATACGGATGCGCTGGCTGGTCCACGCGGTTACGGGTATGCCTATTTTGGTGATCGCTTCGATTCATCACAGCTCGTGGCGCCCTTGCTTGTGCCGCGTGTGCTCACACCTGGTCCGGCATGGAAATTGTTTCCCTCGCAATATGCAACCCATTTCGTCATTACGGCGGCGCTAGACTGCCGCGCTGAAATCGCAGACCCCAACAGCATTAGGCGTGTGGAGATTCTGACTCCGTTAATGCCCTATATCGATCGACCGACTCCAACCTCCGGACTGGATGGTAAGTTTTCGCTCCAGTATTGCGTCGTGGCAGCACTACTCGATGCTCGTCTTAACCTAGATTCTTTTAGTGATGCACGGCGCTTTGCCGAAGATGCCACGCGCCTATTGTCTGTCACGCAACTGACGCAAACGGCCGAGATTTCTGGGCGCCTGGACGCCATGCATGTTGAGGTTTGCGTCACGCTCGTCGATGGAACCGTTGTTCGCCACCAATGTGCGGCCCCACTTGGAAGTTGGTCGCGCCCTATTGCAGCAGAGGTTGTAGAGGACAAAGCCCACGACCTGATTGACCGACGTATCACGCCAACGTTGGCGAATACATTCTGGTCTGAGCTCGACGCGCCGCCTCAGGCGCTCCGAATCTCGACGTTGATGGCATGCCTTACTGCGGATCAATCACTCGGCTAACGACCGGGTGGTAGGCGTCTTGGTCGCCACGCGCACGCGCTAAATCGTACAGGCGTTGTACATTTCGAGCACCCGCCGCATCGACTCCTGTGTCTTGCGCAAGCTCCAGTGCATAACGTAAGTCTTTCACAGCATAGTCGACAGAAAAAGCTCTCTCGGGGAAGTCGCCAGGAATCATTGCTTTCAGACCGTGATTGCGCAAAGCGAAGCTGTCTGCAGAACCCAACGTGAGGGTTTCGAATAGCGCTTGGGGGTCAACCCCTGACCGGCGGGCAATCGCTCGCGCTTCCGCTAAAGCAACCACCGTTTCAAACAACACCATATTATTCAGTATCTTGGTGATTTGTCCGGCCCCGACCCCACCACAAAGAGTGATTTCGCTCGCAAAGCACGCGATCAAGGGTTTGACCACCGCAAACTGCTCGGCCGTGGCACCAACCATTACCGACAACGTGCCTGCTTCGGCTGCCGCGCGTGTCCGGGCAACGGGCGCATCGATCAGCGTGACGCCACGCGCCTTGAACTCCTCAAACAAAGCACGCGTTAATTTGACGGGGGAAGTGCTGAGATCCACCACTGTCTGACCCGCTCGTGCATGGGCCAGCAGACCGTCGGGCTGTCGGGCAACGTCGGCCACGACTTCACCAGAGGGCAAGGATAGAAAAATAAATTCGCTTGCCTGCATGACGTGGGCCACTGAGCACGCCGGGTTAACCGCCGCGCCAAGCCGAGTCAGCGGCGCCGCCTGGGTGTCGTAGGCAAGAATCTGTTGCCCCATCTTTTGGGCCAGATTGCGGCACATTGGCTCACCCATGACACCAAGACCGATAAAACCAATTTTCTTAATGGTAATCATGCGCCGCTCACTATTCATAAGTCTTGACATCTGTGCCAGGATTCGTGAATATACCGCTGTATTTATGCGTCGTTCGAACGCGCCACCCATAACGGATTCCCCTGCCGACGATAGGGTCAATCTCGGAGACAAACATGTTGGTTCAGCCCCTCTTCCGCTCAAACGGACTTTCTGCTTATGCGTGGAAAGTTGCATTAGATAAGTGCTTACTCGCTCTTCTTGCTGCTTGTCTCATCGGCGCCTCTCCGTTTGCCCTTTCGCAGACCAATGACTGGCCGGCGATCGAGGCCGCAGCGCGCAAAGAAGGCAAAGTGATGATGTATCACAACCTCAACCCAGCAGGTGCCGAGCGCCTTGCCAACGAGTTTCGTAAGGCATACCCTGCCATCAAAATGGAAATGACACGCCTCGGTAGCGCGCCTCTGATCCAACGGTTTGGCACCGAATTCTCGTCGGGCCGGCATCTCGCCGACGTCATGATCACCTTTCCAGACCAGCGTATTTTTGACGGCATGAAGGGTGGCTGGATGGCGAAGTGGACGCCGCCCGAGCTTAAAAACTTCCCCGCTGCGGTGGATCACGACCAACAAAACATGTTGTTCAACGTTCAAACAGCGCGCGAAGCGATTATCTATAACAAACAACGGGTAAAGCCTTCTGAAGTGCCTCAGGAATGGGCCGATCTATTTGACCCGAAGTGGAAAGGCCGTATCGGCATGAACCCGCCATGGCGGTCTGTGTCGATTCAAGGCATCGTGGCCTATTGGGACAAGCTTGGGCTTGGTGATACCGCTGCAAAAATGAAGGATAACAACGTGCGCTTCTTTGAGGGCTCTGGGGGTATTCTTCAGGCCGTCATCCGAGGCGACGTGCATGTCGCCGAAATCAGCGACCTCCCCGTGAACGTCGCGCTTGCCGACGGCGCGCCAATCGGCGTGGTCTATCCAAAATCTGGCACAACGCTCTCGCTGGGGTATATGTTTGTTGCAGACAAGGCGCCAAACCCGAACGCTGGAAAAGTTTTAGCGAACTGGCTGATGACAGAAAAAGGACAAAATTTTCTGCAAGAATATGCGGGACTCTCCGTCACACGCAAGGGCGCACCTCCTTTGTCTCACCTCCCAACCACAGCGTCGTTACCCAACACAGTCGACGGGCTTGAGTTACTCCCGCCCGCCAAACAAAAACAAATTGTTGATCACTGGCGCACCACCTTCGGTATTCAATAATTAGTTTTACAGTTCTTTTAGGCCGGTTACGATGACCGGCCTAAAAAAATTATGCCTTGCGGAAAACGAAGAACATGAATAGTGAGCGTCATATTTCGACTCCACAGCAGTCTACTGCGCTGACGCCGATCTTTCGCGATGCGAGTATATTTGATAGTGGTCGCTTACTCGGCACAATCTATCTCGTTACATTTTTTATTGTCGCCGCTCTGGTTGCGATTCCACTTCTTGCCCTACTGTACGGCAGCCTGCGAAGCGCGGCGCCAGGACAGGCTGGGGAATGGACACTTCGTAACTGGGAGGGTCTGTTTTCAAGCGGTGTGCTCGGGACGTTTTACACCACGATTCTGATTGGCGTGGCCTCTGCTGTGATTGCAGCAGTCGTTGGCACAGCGATTGCGCTGATCGTGCATCGTACTGATTTTCGCAAGGGAAACGCGGTTACCGCGCTAGTTAGCCTCAGCATTTTTCTGCCTTCTTTTATTTTGGCGATGGCGTGGATCATTATCGGTTCGCCAGGAGGCTTAATTAACGGCGTCCTCGAATCGCTATTCGGTTCAGAGACCTGGAAAGTTGACGCGTACACAAAAAGCGGGATGATTTTTGTAACCGTCTTACACCAAATTCCTTTTGTGTATTTGATGATGCGCGGCCCCATTCTGGGAATCGACGCAACATTCGAAGAGGCTGCTCGCGCAGCTGGAGCCTCTCCTTTCAGCGTATTGAGACGCATCACGCTACCGCTACTTGGTTTTTCAATTACCTCTAGCCTAGTACTCACCTTCATTCTTTCCATTGAACAATTCGCTATCCCTGCTCTGATGGGGATTCCTGGCCGAATCTCTGTTCTCGCGACACAACTATATTTGTTAGTGCAATTTCCCCCGCCCGACTATGGCTTAGCCGCCGCAATCGGCTTGACGCTCAGTGCCTTAACCGGCGGAGCCATCTGGCTTCAGCGCCGTATTGCGCGCAGCAACCGCTTAACCGTCACGACAGGCAAGGCCGGGCGCCTCACGCTGATTGAACTTGGCAAATGGAGATGGGCGGCAAACACGCTTTGTTGGGGCTATATCCTCTGCGCGCTGATCCTGCCCGTCATCATTCTTGCCTATGTCTCTGTTCTAAAGTATTTCAGCGCTAACCCGTTTGAAGGCGCGTATACCTGGCGAAACTATTTGTTCCTCTTTGAGTCGGACGCGACCCTGCGCTCTTTCTGGAACACGCTCATCGTGTCAGGCCTCGGTGCGCTGGTAGGGGTCGGCTTAGCCTCCTTCATTAGCTACTTCACGCTGCGTCATCGTCCTCCAGGCTATCGAACGCTGGACTTTATTGCCAGCCTCCCATTTGGCGTCCCAGGCGTTGTGATCGGACTCGGACTGCTCTGGGCCTATGCTTACCTTCCTTTACCCATCTATGGGACGCTGAGTATTCTGGTCATCTCCTTCATCACCCGCTTTCTGTCGTATGCAACGGAAACGGTTGGCGGGCGGATGATTCAAATTGATAAAAGCCTCGAGGAAGCTGCCTGGACGGCGGGTGCAACGCGCCTACAAGGCATTAAGCGGATACTGGTTCCACTGGCCATGCCCTCCCTACAAGGCGCATACTTCCTGCTGTTTATGGCGTTCTTCCGAGAAATCGCCTCGGCGGTACTTCTCTACACTGCATCGACAAGCGTTTTATCGACGTCGATTTGGTCATTCTTCGAACAAGCGAATTGGGGACTTGCCAGTTCGCTGTCTTTAGTAGGCATGGTCGTCGTGTTTATCGCCATGTATCTGCTCATGCTGATAACCAATCATCGGCCCTCCATGAAAC
>JBILHV010000080.1:0-6762 GCA_044350305.1 Burkholderiaceae bacterium | reverse complement strand
TGCTTTTGCAGGGACCAATTTTAACGGACCAAATCAATCGGGCAACACAAACATCATTGGATCAAGTGCCTCAATTAACGCACTTGGCACGGCAGCGGCAGGTGTAGCTGCGGCTCTTCCGTTAGGGCTTGGTCTCAATATTGGGTCGATTACAAAATTTGGTAACAACTTAGCGTTTTCAACTTTGTTAAGAGCGATGTCAACGATTAATGGTGCAAATGTTTTATCAACGCCAAACTTAATGACGCTTGATAACGAAGAGGCGCGCATCATTATCGGTCAAAACATTCCGATTGTGACGGGTTCGTATGCGCAAACGGGAAGCAGTTCGACAGTTACACCCTTTCAAACTTATACACGACAGGATGTTGGTTTAACGCTACGTGTTCGGCCACAAGTCGCTGAAAACGGAACGGTAAAGCTTCAAATTTTTCAAGAACAATCTAGCATTCAAGATGATAGGAGCCCAGCTGGCATTATCTTGAATAAAAGAAATGTCGAGTCCAATGTTATTGTCGAGGACGGGCAAATTATTGTCTTGGGTGGTCTCATCGGTGATACCTATACGGATGGTAGTTCTAAAATTCCTTTGCTTGGAGATCTTCCCTTAATTGGCGGTCTCTTCAGATACGATAATAAGAGTCGAGTAAGAACCAACTTGATGATTTTTATACGTCCCTCTGTGTTGCGTAATAATGAAGATAATAATATCTTTTCGAATCGCAAATTAGATGATTTGGAAGAAAGACGTAAAACGTTTGTGCAAGCGCCATTGCTTCTAAAAAAAGAAGATTTAAACTCGACAAGCTTAAGAGATATCAGAGACATCATGCACGATGTTGCGCAGTGATGAGAATCCCTTTTTCTTTTGCCAATCGTCATGAGGTCTTGCTGCGAGACTCTGGAGAAGTCACTCCAACTTTATTTTATAGTCCTAAAACTAAGCCCTCTATTCTCCACGAGATTGCGCGTAACGTTGGGCCATTACACTTTCATAAAAAGAGTTCGGATGAGCTTCTTTCTTTGATTAGTCAAGAATATGCTCAAAATGAATCGGATGCTGCGACAGTGGTAGATGAGTTAGAAGAGAACGTTGATTTGACGCGCTTAATGCAAGAGATCCCGTTGTCGCAGGATCTGCTTGAGCTCAAACATGATGCCCCGATCATTCGTATGATTAACAGTCTGTTTAAACAAGCCAGCCGTGATGGTGCGTCAGACATACACCTAGAGGCGTTTGAAAAACAATCTGTGGTACGTTTTCGCGTCGATGGAAACCTTCGAGATATTGTGGATCTTAAGCGAGGTCTGCATGCAGCCCTAGTATCAAGAATAAAAATCATGGCTGCATTGGATATTGCTGAAAAACGTATGCCTCAAGATGGCAGAATTTCGCTGAGAGTCGGAAATAAGGCTCTTGATATTCGTGTCTCGACGCTGCCAACGGCCCACGGTGAGCGCGTCGTGATGCGGCTATTAGAGAAAAATTACTCTAAATTAGACTTAAAAACGCTTGGTATGGCGCCGGATACCGAAAAAAGTTTTTTAGAATTGATTAACAAGCCATACGGAATTGTTTTAGTTACAGGCCCAACCGGTAGCGGAAAAACGACGACTCTGTATAGCGCCTTGTTAACCCTGCGATCGCAGGTGAATAACATTATGACCGTTGAGGATCCGATCGAATACAACCTAGACGGGGTTGGGCAAACGCAAGTCAATTCTCGGATCGAGATGAATTTCGCCAGGGCGCTTCGAGCAATTTTGCGACAAGATCCTGACATTGTCATGATCGGAGAGATCCGCGATATAGAGACGGCGCAAATTGCAGTCCAGGCATCTCTAACGGGGCACCTCGTACTTGCAACGCTTCATACGAATGATGCGCCTTCGGCGGTCACTCGTTTGATCGACATGGGTATCGAGCCGTTTTTATTGTCGTCGTCATTGCTGGGGGTTCTTGGACAGCGCTTGATACGGTTGACTTGTACTGTCTGCCATGGCGTAGGTTGTCCTGAGTGCTTGCAGTCGGGATTCAAGGGACGCGCAGGGATTTTTGAGTTGATGACGACGTCTACTGCCTTGAAAGAGTTAATTCACCAAAGTGCTTCAGAGTCTCAGATTCGACAAAAAGCTCTTGAGAATGGGATGCGTTCTTTGGTGCAAGACAGCGAGAGATGGGTCAAAGCCAGGATGACCACACTGGCAGAAGTTAAGCGTGTCACCGGCGCCAATCACCTGGATATTTAATAATGCCTTTATTCCAGTTTGAAGCCGTTACCTATTCTGGGAAAACAGAACGCGGTACGATTGAAAGCGATAGTTTGCGTGCGGCCAAACAACTCTTACTGAATAAAGAGTTGGTTCCTATTTCAATTATTGATGTCGCGCTCACTCAAGCAGCCGTGAAAGAGCGTGGTCTATTTTTTACACATAGATCTATTGCGGCAAAAGATCTAAGTATCTTGTCGAAGCAATTGGCTTTGTTAGTTAAATCAGGAATCTCGATTGAGGAAGGAATCAGTATTCTTTCTGAAGATTCAAATATTAAAAAGCATACACACAAAATACTTGAGTCGATTTTGGCGGATGTTCGTGCGGGCGCGCCTCTTTCGCAGGCTCTGGCAAACTATCCTGATTCTTTTGGCGCGTTCTATCAAGGTATTGTTGCTGCAGCCGAGCAGTCAGGACAAATGGCAGAGGTGTTGACACAACTTGCATTGTTTTTAGAAAAGCGCGAAGCACTTAAGCAAAAAGCCGTTGGTGCGCTAATCTATCCAGCAACACTCTTA
Organism: Burkholderiaceae bacterium; assembly: GCA_044350305.1. Taxonomy (GTDB): domain Bacteria; phylum Pseudomonadota; class Gammaproteobacteria; order Burkholderiales; family Burkholderiaceae_B; genus Zwartia. Next base: position 3,970 of record JBILHV010000080.1, on the reverse strand, counting down.
AGTGTATCGATTGCTGTCATTATCTTTTTGATGACCTATGTCGTTCCGCAAATTGTTCGCGTCTTTGAATCTACGAAGCAAAAACTGCCGGTGATTACTCAAGTTGTGATGGCAGTATCTAATTTTTTAAGTCAATGGGGATTGAGTCTCTTGTTGATAGCCTTAGTCGCGACGTTCATTTTTAAATACATGATTCGTCGCGGTGGTTTTAAGTACTTTGTGGATGGTTTATGTCTAAAAATCCCTATTGTGGGGTCCTTACTACTTGAATTTGAGACGGCGAGGTTTGCTGGCACGATGGCGCTGCTTGTTGGCTCCAATATCCCAATACTCTCGGCACTACATTATTCAAAAAATACGCTTTCAAATAGCGTTCTCAAACGAGCCATTGAGCAGAGCGAGACCCGGCTTTCTGAAGGATCGTCGCTTGCCAAGGCAATCGGCCATCAAGGCATGTTTTCGCCGATCCTTGTGCATCTGATTCGCTCAGGCGAGGCGAGTGGTCAGCTAGCGGAAATGTTGCGTTATGCTGCAGATAATGCAGAAGCGGAGGCGGAGAATAAAACAAAGATATTTACTAATTTTCTTGAACCGCTCTTGATCTTACTCATGGGCGGCCTTGTCTTGTGCATTGTGATGGCCGTGATGCAACCAATCTTAGAAATGAATAACGGTATCCGCTAGTGTCCTAGCTCTGTTTAGTTATGCTTATTGCAGTTGAACCACTTTCAGTTTGCTCCATAGCACAGAGGTGTAGTTGTTATCAGGCTGAGGCGTTGAAGATCTTTTTATTAAGGTTTGAGTGTTGATATGGCGCTGATCGATGATCATGTTGGTGTGTGCTAACCAATAATTTGATTTCACATCCATGCCGCTAGTGGCTTGAAGTGTTCGATTGGGTTGAATTTTTGCCAATAGCTTAGCGATGTCGTCTTGATTTTTGAGAGGAGTGTTGAGTCTCAGTTGTATAAATTGAGTGACTTCGGCTTGGGTTAATGTTGGTAACAGCGCACGTACCATTTCTGTCGGTGCGGTATTCATGTTGACCGCTGTCGGCTCCGGCAGAATGATCACAAATTGTCTGAGCCGTTTTAGCGTTTCGTTGCTGTAGCCTGGGATATTGATCAAGTCATCCAACGCCTGAAGCCTGCGATTGTTACTAAGGAGATATTGTGCAGTTTGATCGGCTAGATTTTTGTTCAATCCGAGCTCTTCCAGCAAATTGGCATAGGTATTAATTCCAACGATATTCGTAGTGGTGATGGTTGCATTCCATAAGTTTGCAAGATTGAAAAGAGATTGAGCATCTTGAAGCGAGCCACTAAACTTGATGCTCTTTAACTCCTCTGGTAGATCTTGGTTCTTTAGATAGTCCTCAATACGGCTATTTTCAATAGGAAACGCCCAGATTTCGCCTAAGTGATCGACTCCCGGGCTACTCAGTAAGTCAATTCTCAAGACGAGTCTCACAACATCGGTGAGGGACCGTTGTAACCAAGCGGCTTGGGCATTTTCTTTAAAAATTTGGGTCTTTCGAATTTCGAAATCCTGTTGCCAAAGTAAGCTCGTCACACAGATCGAAATCAAACTGACCACAATTAAGGCAATCAGCGTGGCCGAGCCCTGTTGAGACGCTGAACGCGAGCGGCGCATTTATAACTTTCCCTCTGCAATACACGAGGCCGATACGGGTGAGCGATCATCGATCCGTGATAAAGAAATCTGAAGGCCTGATGCGGACCTTCGCTTAAACGAGTGCCAGTAGGGTGTTATTTTGTAGTTAACAACACGGGTTAGTTGATAGGACATCTGGGCCGCGGCGAGGCCTAAGTCAGGATCTTTTGAAAGTGCCTCTAGTACCTGTGCAGCCTCTTGTTTGTTGCGATAGGTTTCGGTGGTATATCTCTTAAGGGTATGGTCTTCAAGGGTATAGCCAACGAATTGCCACCCACTACCTTGTACGGATTTAGAGTGGCGCATGAGCCAAGTGTATTTATTGCCTTGAATGAAAGTCGGCAACAGTTGTTCATCGACGTTTTTCACCATTGTTTCGCAGTCATTTTGAAGATGTTTTATCATCACAACCATAGATTCATGATCTTTGATTTGACCCTCAACAGTATCTTTTACCCTAAATGCGCTGCCCAGCCCTTGACTGGCCATGAGTCCAAGGATGCCTAATATCAGCAGTGCTACCATGGTCTCAATGAGAGTGAACCCTTGATTTTTCTTCATAGATTTGAAGTCAAATAATTGAAGACTATCGTTGTGAGTTTCGCGAGTGGTTGACTTTGCGGCGTAGTGGGATCTGTTGGGCTCGCCAAATAGACCTCAATTTCTACTCTTCTAAACAGTGGATTAGGCGTAGCAAAAGCTTTGCGAATGCATACGAGTGAAACGTTGAGTTGCGAGCAGTTCTCTTTATAAACTTCAAATTCAGGCCATAGTTTTTGTAAATAGACTTTATTTAACGCATTGTTAGCTGACAAGGTTGCTAGGTATTGTTGCTGAACGACCCTTTGAGTTTGAACAGTTTGACTTAATGCTTTGATGCCAGCCATCAAAGCAATTGCTAAGATGGCAAGTCCAATGAGCACTTCCATCAATGAGAAGCCTTGTTGTTTAAATTTTTTTTCTGACTTATTTAGCAGCATATTTAGTGCAATTCAAAATACCCATCCCGGCGGCGATGAATGGTGCTCGTCAAAGAACCTTGAATAATCTTGAACAGTACCCCTGGGGTTGAGCCTGGCTCTTCCAGATAGAATCGCATAGTGCCTTCAATCTTTGTCTGTCTTTTCCAGAAGTAGGGAGTTAGCGCAGCGCCCAAAATATAAAATTCGTCTTGTAAATTTGGTGCTAAAAACCGCCAGCCTTTTTCATCGATTTGAAATACGATCGGAGCGCCTGATAGAGTGGCTTCATCTTTACTATGGTTAAGACTAACGATTAATCTGCGATTAATATCCTTCCACTCGGATTCCTCAGTGCTGAAGAACGATACAGATATCAGCCCGAACGTAATGCTGATGATGAGCAAAACAACAAGCACCTCAACAAGAGCAAAGCCAGCTTGCTCTTTTCTGTTACCAATTACCCAGATCGGCGGCAAAACCTGTACCTCCAGGTTTGTTATCAGCTCCGAAGCTAAAAACATCAATTTCTGCACGTAAGCCAGGATTTAAGTATTGATAGGCAAAGCCCCACGGATCTTTTGGTAGACGGTCAAGATAGCCGTTTGACTTCCCATTTTGCGGATTTGAGCTCGTGGTGGGCTTTGCAATGAGAGCTTCAAGCCCTTGCTCAGTGGTGGGATATCGACCAGTATCCAAGCGGTAGAGCTTCAGCGCTTGAACAAGCGAACTGATGTCTTGTTTTGCCGCAATGACCCGCGCCTCATCTGGCTTACTCATTATCTGCGGCACGATTAGGGTTGCCATGATTCCAATGATCGCAATCACGACCATCACCTCGATTAACGTGAAGCCGTGCTGAGAGTGACTCTCTGCTCGGTGATGCTTAAGCTTGCTAGCAAAAACATTGAATATTCTCATTTAAGTTGAGTTCCAGAGTCTACAAAAGGAGGACAGATAGGGATAAAATTGTCTACGAAGGTTCCACGAAACTACTTGACCATCCATGCAAACATTCTCCAGTCATAAAAAATCGCTCGGTCAGTGGATGGGACGACTCAAAGTTTTTTTCACTTCTGAGCGGTCAATTGACTGGACAGGGTTCGGGCAGAAAGTTTCTCTGGCCTTCGCATCGAAAAAAACCACCGACGACTTCATTCGGACTCGTCGATGGAGTGTTTTGTTTAACCAAATTAAGCCACGGTGGTGTGCTAATTTCATTAGGAATGTATTGATTGTTGGCATTGTTTTCGCCGTGATCTCTATCTACCTAGCGATTGAACGCTTACCAAGATTTTCAGAGATTGATCATTCGGTGCCTATTTACCAAGTTCAAG
>JBILHV010000079.1:0-6918 GCA_044350305.1 Burkholderiaceae bacterium | reverse complement strand
CCATTGAACATCTGCACGGGGATGGTGCGCTGGTGTGGCCCCGCTAAAAATAGAGCGATAACAATATCATCAAAAGAAACTGCAAAGGCGAAGAGTGCGCCTGACACGACTCCGGGGTAAATCATTGGAAGGGCGACTCTTCTGAAAGCCACAAAGGGTGAAGCTCCCAAACTCGATGCCGCTTTTAGCAGGTTGATATCGAAACCATCCAAAGTTGCCATGACAGTAATGACGACGAAGGGCACGGCAAGAACGGTGTGTGCAAGCACGATGCCACTTATATTATTGACTAAGCCAAGAGGTGAATATAAGAAATATGTTCCCATCGCCGTAATGACTACCGGCACAACAATAGGAGACAAGATTAAAAATGAAATGGGTTTTGAAAGAACAGGGGATAAGCGCTTTAACCCAAGCGCTGCCGCAGTGCCAAGCGCAGTTGCAATGACTGTCGTGATGAGGGCAATTAGTGTGCTATTTACAAAAGCTAACTTCCAGTTATGAGAAGAAAAAAGGCTCTCATACCAACGCCACGAAAGACCCGCAAGAGGAAACGTCAAATAAGAGCCACTATTGAAGGATAATGGAATGATGACAAGCAACGGTACAATCAAAAATATCAGCACTAAACCACAGAAAGATCTGTTTAAAAAATAAACACTTTTTTCAGTAAGCGAGGTGTGCGGAAGAAATTTCATACGCGGTATTTGTTGAGTTAAGAGATCGAAAAAAAACGAACGAGATGTAAAAACGAATTAAGCTGTAACACTTATCGCCATTGGGTAGAGGAGCCTCGGGTCAATCTACCGTACGTCAAAAATAAAAGGACGGTCGCGAAAAGTAGTATGCAGGCAAGTGCTGCGCCCATCCCCCAGTTACCTGTTGCCGTCGTGTAATGCGCAATGAAGAAACCAATCATTTGATCGCCGGCGCCCCCGATTAGTGCTGGCGTAATATAAAAACCAAGCGCCGAGATAAATACTAGTAAAGAGCCACTAACTAAGCCAGAGAGTGTTTGAGGAAAATACACCCTTGCAAACGCCACGAAGGGGTGAGCGCCGAGTGAGATGGCAGCTCTGATTGCATTAGGTGTGATACCTTTCATGACACTGTAAATCGGTAGAATCATGAAAGGCAAAAGAACATGAACGAGAGCAATATATGCCCCCACTCGGTTAAATACCAGAGGGAGGGGCGCTGGGACAAGCCCGGCCCATTGCAGAAAATTATTAACAACGCCGTTGGTTTGTAATAAAACCACCCACGCTGAGGTTCTCACGAGTAGTGCAGTCCAAAAGGGGATTAAAACCAGCATCATTAACACACCCGACCAGACTGAGGTGGCAGTGGCAAGCAAGTATGCAACGGGATAGCCCAGCAGCACACAAAATAGTGTGACGACTAAACTGATCCAGAAGGTTCTGCCGAACACACGCAAAAATAGCGCATCGTTGTCTGCGACCCATTGAACCGCACCAGCACCATCTTGTTTTAAGTCAAGGGCTGACAACAAGTACATTGGAGTGTAAGGCCCGCTAGCGGCTTTTATTGCGAGCCACGGTTCTACTTTGCCCCATTCTGAAGAAATCGTTTTTAACGTCTCTAGCGGGTTCTCAACGCTCGAGCCAGACAAGCGGCGGGCAGTTGTCATGATCAACGAACGATAACCACTTACATCATTATTTAGCCGATTCGCGACAAGACTTTGTTCGGGTGTTCCACGTATATTTGACAAATCTAACACTAAGGCTGCTGCTACCTTCGAGCTAACTGGAAGGTCACCATTCCAATCTTTGAGTGCCTCAACGACGTTCGGCATTGCTTGCTTGAATTCATGGTCAGCTACGCTGCGGATAAGAATGAGTCCGATTGGAAGTATAAAATTAATTAGTAGAAATAAGATCAGAGGTGCGACAAGCGCAAACGCCCAAAGTTGTTGCTTGCGCTGTGAGCGTCTTAATTGTTGACGCAGACTCTTATTATCAATCCTGGCGTTCGCCACAATTGAAGTAGAGGTCTGCGTCATTTTCAGGCTCTGTCGCGATCTTTACTGAGACGCCCAAGAGTTGAAGCGTGTCGTTAGTTTTTCTATGTTGTCCACCCAAAACATGACATCAATTGAAAGTGCCTGAACTTGATTAGGCGGATAACTAGGAAGGTTTTTGGCGACCTCGGGAGTAACCATTGCGTTAGCTTTGATGGTTGTGATCCCTTGGTTGGCCAGTGCCGGAAAGTCTTTCTGAATTTCGGGTGTTGTGGCAAACTTGATTAATTGCAAGGCGTTGTCTTTGTTGCGACTGCCTTTCAGAATGACGTAGTAGTCTATTGCATAAATACTTTGTGGCCAAACTATCTGAAAATTCTTTTTATCGACCTGATTGGCAACAATTGCTCGGCTGATGTAAATGGCGCCCATCGCCACTTCTCCTGAGGCCAATAATTGAGGTCCCTGCGCGCCCGCAGACCACCAAACAATATTGCTCTTGATCTGATCTAACTTTTTGAACGCCCGATTCACGCCAGCATCTGTGGATAACACTTTGTACACGTCTGCAGCAGGGACTCCGTCAGCCATCAAGGCAAACTCAAGCGTGTACTTTGGACCTTTGCGCATCGTGCGTTTGCCAGGAAACTTGGTCAAGTCCCAAAAATCAACCCAGTTTTTAGGCCCAACTTTAAGTTTGTCGGCGTCGTAGACTAGACCTGAAGACCAGACGATTGACCCTACACCGCATTCAGAGACCGCTCCCGGGATGAACTCTTCTTTTGGGCTAAGTTTGCTCCAGTCGATTTTTTCTAGAAGTCCCTCTTCGCAGCCCAACAACATTTCGTCTGCTTCAACTTGAACAAGATCCCAATTGGCGTTACCACCTTTCACTTTGGTTCTTAGTATTCCTAGCCCACCGGACCAAGAGTCTTCGAGAATTTTGATGCCGGTCTTTAGACTAAATGGATCGTAATAGACCTTTTTTTGAGCGGCCTGAGAAGAGCCACCCCAGGCAGTCACAGTGAGGCCTTGTGCATAGACTGGGGATAGGTTCGCAGCGGCGATAATCAACGACGACAATGCAACACGGTTAACAGATAGTTTCATGGTGCCCTCTAATTGAGAATGTTAAAACTGAACTACGCGGTTTTTGCAAAAGCTCTGCAGTCTTGTGACTTCCATCCTAGTGTTAATGACTCACCGACCTTCAAACGAACAATGTTTGCTAGGTTCGGCGCCTTGCAAGCGATCACTGATCCTGATTGCGTTCTTGTTAATACTTTTACGTGATCGCCGTTATAAATGTATTGCTCAACTTTTGCTTCGAGAATATTGTCGTATTGCTCTGGGTTGGGACTGAGGGCAATTTTTTCAGGTCGTACTGAGACGATGCTCAAAGCGCCTTTTAAAAGGTTTCCTACTGAGGTGGCAAAAATTGTTTGACCGCAGGCAGTGACTTGCAAGCAGGTGTTTGCGGCGACTTCTGTCAAGGTACATTCGATTAGGTTGTTCTCACCGATAAAGCTCGCCACAAAGGTATTCGTAGGGCGTTCGTATAACTCTGCAGGTGTGGCTAATTGTTGGATTGAGCCCTCGTTAAACACCGCAATTTTGTCTGACATCGTCAGCGCTTCAGATTGGTCATGGGTGACATATACGATCGTCACACCCAACTCGGTATGAATCCTTTTGATTTCTCTTTGCAGTTGTTCTCTTAAATGCTTGTCCAACGCACCCAGTGGTTCATCCATCAAAATCAGTACTGGATTAAAAATTAACGAACGAGCTAAGGCAACGCGTTGCTGCTGTCCACCTGAAAGCTCTGAGGGCTTTCTAGCACCGTATTTAGCAAGTCGGACTAGATCAAGCGCTCGCTCTACCTTTTGTTTGATCTCCGTCTTGTTCATATGACGCACTGATAACGGAAACGCGATATTTTCTTCGACAGTCATGTGAGGGAACAACGCGTAGTTCTGAAACACGACTCCAATATTTCTCTTGTGTGGTGCCACTAGACTCATCGACTGTTGGGCGACAAGTATTTCTCCTGAAGTCGGTGCTTCGAAGCCGGCCAGCATCATCAGTGATGTCGTCTTGCCCGAACCTGATGGACCCAAGAGAGTCATAAATTCGTTCTTGGCGATTGCTAAATCTAAATCCTTGACTGCATAGGAAAGGCCGTCATAGGTCTTGCAGACCTTTCTGAACTCGACTTGAGCGTGTTCACAAGCGACAGGTGGATGAGTGTTCATAGAAAGTCTGCAGTGCTTAGACAGCGCGTTGTGATTGATTTGTTGAAGGTGATAATTGCTTTGCTCGATCTTGCATGTTGATTGAAAGTTTTTTAACTATTGTTTGAACTGTCGTAGATTGGCTAAATTTGTTTAACTATTTTTTTAATGCAGTAAGTGATTCGTCAATCACAGACAAGGCGTGGTCAATTTGTTCTTTGGTAATCGTCAATGGAGGGGTGATGCGTACGATACAGCCGTGGACGCCAGTCAAAGAGACGAGCACCTGACGCTTCCGCAACTCTGCCTGAAGTTTTTTTGCGCACTCGGGATAGGGTTCGCGTGAATTTCGATCTTTGACTAATTCAATACCGATCATCAACCCAAGGCCTCTGATATCGCCAATCTCGCGATGGGTAAGGGCTAATTGTTTTAGGCCATTCAGGAACTGCTCACCACGCTTGACCGCATTATCTAAAAGATTTTCCTCATTCAGAATATCAAGCACAGCATGGCCTGCTGCCATTCCGATTTGATTGTTAGAGCCAAAGGTCGTGAAGTGATCGCCTTCTTCAAAAGAGGCAGCCATGTCATCGGTCGCCATAAAGCCAGCTAAAGGTACACCGCCACCAATTGCCTTGGCGAACGTTACAACATCGGGTTTAACGTCCCAGTTTTGGTATGCGAAGGTTTTACCGGTACGACCCCAGCCAGAAAAAACTTCATCCATAATCAACGTTATTTTGTATTTTGTACAAATGTCTTGTACTCGGGGCCAATAATTCTTCGGTGGCGTCAAGACACCACCCACACACAGAATGGGCTCAGAAATTAAAACTGCCGCTTCGCCGGGCACTCGAGTTGCGATAGCGTCTTCAATGCTGTCCACACATCTCATGCAGCAATCACCAGCGGCTTTTTGTGCGTCAGAAGCATTCGGACATCTGTAGCAATAGGGAGCGCTAACATGAACGACGCCAGGAAAAGACGCATAGGGCCCAAACCCTTTTTTTCTGCTGGCATTACCGGTCAGGCTGAGCGCTAACGAGGTGCGTCCGTGAAAGCTATGTTCGATAGCGATAATTCCATAGCCTTTTTTTTGCGTTAGGGTTGCGTGTTTCATCGCAATTTTGATTGCACCATCGTTGGCTTCGGCGCCACTATTTGCAAAAAATACTCTGCTCAGTCTATTGCCTGTCTGCTCGGTAATGCGCTCTGCGAGCGATGAGGTCAGCAGGCTATGGTTACGGCCGGGCCCGTGCATTAATACGCCGGCTTGGGCGCGAATGGCTGCCACAACTTTGGGATGACAGTGCCCCACTGAATTCACCCCGGGCCCAGCCTCTAAATCGAGGTAGGTTTTACCGTCTTGATCGACCACTTCACAGTTATTGCCTGAGACGATGATTGGTTTGGTCAGACTTGAACCACGGATAAGGTGCGCGTCAACTTCATCATGGGTTTGTGCGTTGAAGCTCGTTGTCGTTGTCATGGGCTTTGAGTTCAGGTTAAGTGTCAGAAATGAATTAATGATTGAGGCTGATGTGATGCGGCTAGGAGTCGTTTAGTTAGTCATAATTCTTATTCAACGATTTAATGTATACAATAATACACAATAATACACATTAATTTCGTTAAAATATGAAATTACTTGCTGATTGCAAGTCTGATCAGCTTTTGTTGTTTAATCTGGGCCTGCTCCTCTTGATTTCACCCACGTTGCAAAGACTTACTGAATGCCTGCCAAGCCGCTTATCGTCAAATCTAAGCTTAAAAAATCCTACCTATCCACTGGGCTACGTCGCGACTTTGTGTACGATGAGTTGACCTCGCGCATCAAATCTAGAGCCCTGAGGCCAGGCGATCGTCTGCGCGAGGTTGACTTAGCGAAAGAGCTTGGTGTGAGTCGTACGCCGATCCGCGAGGCCTTGAAGCGCTTAGAGAATGAAGGTGTTGCTACCCTCATTCAAGCGCGTGTGCTAGTCGTGACCGAACTCACACCCCAGAAGGTCATGGAGCTTTATGCAATGAGGGAAGTATTGGTAGGAACCGCAGCACGCTTTGCTGCGGAGCAAGCCGCGCCTTTAGAGATTCAAAATCTCGTACATCTTGCGGCGCAGCAAAGATTGGCTATTACTGTTCAAGAGGCATCAGCCATCGATTATATTTTTCATGATGCATTAGTCGAGGCGTCGCATAATGATTATTTAAAGAAGGCACTAGAAGTCTTGTCTAACACGATTGCGCTGCTGATGAATTCTACGTATTCGGCACCAGGCCGTATCGAGGCGGGTGCGAATGAAAACGCAGAGATTGCCGCTAGGATTGTCGCCCGTGATTCAGAGGGGGCAGAAAGAGCAGGGCGCCAGCACATGCGCAATGCGACTGCTGTTCGCTTACGTATGTTGACTTCAACTGAAGACTGGGCTTTAACCTAGCGCCTAGCTCGTTATCAATAACATCACAAATTTGTAAGCTGGCTGCTTGGCCTACACGCAGGCCTGCGTAATACATCAGCAGTAAAACGGCACGAATGCGTTCTTCATCACACCTACATGAACCCAAACCTAGAGTCAAAAAAAAGACCATCCTCGAAAGGATGGTCTTGTGCGGTATGGTGGAGCCGGGGGGAATTGAACCCCCGTCCGCGAGCCCTCTGCAGGCAGTTCTACATGCGTAGTCGTTTAATTTTTTATTTAA
>JBILHV010000077.1:0-6925 GCA_044350305.1 Burkholderiaceae bacterium | reverse complement strand
GTCCGTCGATACTGTTTCTGGGTTGCAGTTCACCATGATGGTTTCGTAACCATCTTCGCGGAGCGCCAACGCTGCGTGCACGCAACAATAATCAAATTCAATGCCTTGACCAATGCGGTTAGGGCCGCCACCTAACACCATGATCTTTTTACGATCAGTCGGTGCAGCCTCACACTCTTGCTCGTAGGTTGAATACAAGTACGCCGTGTTGGTTGCAAATTCAGCTGCACACGTATCCACACGCTTGTAAACAGGGCGCACGTTGAACTGATGACGCAATTTACGCACTTCGGCCTCAACCGTATCAAGCAAAAATGCGAGACGACGGTCGGAGAAGCCTCGGCGCTTGAGCTGCAACAAGGTCTCGGCATCGACATCGGCGAGTGTGCGTTGTTCCAGGGCTAATTCAATATCGACAATTTCTTTGATTTGCGCCAAGAACCAGGGATCGATATGGGTCAGTTGATGCACTTCCTCAAGAGAAAATCCTTGTGCAAACGCATCACCCACGTACCAAATACGCTCTGGACCTGGCTCGCCAAGTTCGATCTGAATTTTTTCGCGATCGGTCGTTTTTTGGTTTAAACCATCGACACCGACTTCCAGGCCTCGTAACGCCTTTTGAAAGGACTCTTGAAACGTCCGTCCAATCGCCATCACCTCACCCACTGATTTCATTTGGGTTGTGAGGCGCGCATCGGCTGTTGGGAATTTCTCAAAAGCGAATCGTGGAACCTTGGTGACAACATAATCAATCGTGGGCTCAAAGGAGGCCGGCGTTGCACCACCCGTAATTTCGTTCTTGAGCTCATCCAGCGTGTAGCCAACGGCCAAACGCGCGGCGACCTTTGCGATCGGGAAGCCCGTTGCCTTAGACGCTAGTGCGGAGGAACGCGACACGCGCGGGTTCATCTCAATAACAATCATCCGACCGGTATGCGGATTAATCGCAAACTGTACGTTTGAGCCACCGGTGTCCACACCGATTTCTCGCAAGACTGCGATCGAGGCGTTGCGCATGATCTGATACTCTTTATCAGTCAGCGTCTGCGCAGGCGCAACGGTGATGGAGTCACCGGTATGCACACCCATCGGATCGAGGTTTTCGATCGAGCAAACAATAATGCAGTTGTCCGCACTGTCGCGCACAACTTCCATTTCAAACTCTTTCCAACCAAGTAGCGACTCTTCAATCAAGAGTTCGCTCGTAGGCGATGCCTCAAGACCTCGGCGGCAAATCGTCTCGAATTCTTCGGCGTTGTAGGCAATTCCTCCACCACTTCCGCCAAGCGTGAAGCTCGGGCGAATCACCGCTGGGAATCCCGACGTACCGATTTCAATGGCGATTTTCTTCTGGACTTCCCATGCTTCTTCCAGATTATGCGCAACACCGGACTTCGCAGACTCCAGACCAATCGCCGTCATCGCCACTTTAAACTTCTGGCGATCTTCAGCCTTTTCGATCGCGTGCGCATTTGCACCGATGAGTTCGACGCCAAACTTTTTGAGCACGCCATGCTTGTCCAGATCAAGCGCGCAGTTCAGGGCGGTCTGACCACCCATCGTTGGCAACACCGCGTCAGGACGCTCTTTCTCAATAATTTTTTCTACAACTTGCCAGGTGATGGGCTCGATGTATGTGACATCGGCGGTTTCAGGGTCCGTCATGATCGTGGCAGGATTACTGTTCACGAGAATCGTGCGATACCCTTCTGCTTTCAAGGCTTTGCAAGCCTGAGCCCCTGAATAATCGAACTCGCAAGCCTGGCCGATCACGATCGGACCTGCGCCAATGATGAGAATACTTTTTAGGTCGGTACGTTTAGGCATGGTGACTCTTTATTTTTTACTAGCCATCAGGCTCATGAATTTGTCGAACAGAACAACGATGTCGTGCGGTCCAGGGCTTGCTTCAGGGTGACCTTGGAAACAAAAGGCTGGACGGTCGGTCAGCTCAAAGCCCTGCAACGTCCCATCAAACAGAGAGACATGCGTGACGCGCGCATTTTTAGGAAGCGTCTTGGCATCGACTGCAAAACCGTGGTTTTGTGCGGTGATGAACACACGACCAGTCGCGACATCCTGCACGGGATGATTCGAGCCGTGGTGGCCTGTTTTCATCTTGACCGTTTTTGCACCGAGCGCTAAACCCATGATCTGGTGGCCGAGACAAATGCCGAATAAAGGCAGCTTGCGCTCGAGGAATACTTTGGCCGCAGCGATGGCGTAGTCGCAGGGATCAGGATCCCCGGGACCATTCGACAAAAACACACCGTCGGGATTGAGTTTCAAGACATCATCGGCCGTGCTTTGAGCGGGCACCACCGTAATCCGGCAGCCACGCTCCGCCAACAGTCGCAGAATGTTTGACTTCACACCAAAATCGTAGGCAACAACATGGGGGGCTTTGCTGTCAGTCTTGCCAAAGCCCTGCCCCAGCGCCCAAGTGCTTTCAGTCCATGTTGACGAGACGGTCGAGGAGACAACTTTTGCCAGATCTTGCCCAGACATACCTGGAAACTTCGCGGCAAGTTCAAGCGCGCGTTTGGCATCAGCGCCCACCAAAATACATCCACCCTGCGCGCCGCCCTCTCGAAGGATTCGTGTGAGCTTGCGTGTATCAATCTCTGCAATCGCGACAATTCCTTGCGACTTCAAATAGTCGGGTAGAGATTGCGTCGACCTAAAATTGGAAAGTAACTGAGGGCAGTTGCGCACAATCAGCCCCGCCGCGTGCACTTTGCTTGACTCAACGTCTTCGGGGTTGATCCCGGTATTGCCGATGTGTGGGTACGTGAGTGTGACGATCTGACCACTGTAGCTTGGATCAGTAAGGATTTCTTGGTATCCCGTCATTGCGGTGTTAAAAACCACCTCAGCAACGCTATGCCCTTCAGCCCCAATCGATACACCGTGAAAGACGGTTCCGTCAGCAAGGGCTAAAATCGCCGGTGGTCGCGTATTTGAAGCGCTGTCCTTAGAAGCGCTGCCCTTAGAAGCGCTGTGCTTAGTATTCTTTAGCTCTATTTCTTGGAATATATTAGGCAGCACAATCAACCCCGGCGTCAAAATCAGTAAGCAAACCTTGGAAGTATAACCCGATGAGCAGCCTTCTCGAATCCCTAAGATCCCAAACCACTGTGGTGGCCGATACTGGCGACTTTGAGGGCATGCGGCACTACCAGCCTACAGATGCCACGACCAATCCGTCGTTGATTCTTAAAGCGGTTCAACAAGACGCCTATAAACCGATGCTCGAGCGTTGTGTGCGTGCCAATTCGGCCGCCAGCACGCCAGATGTCGTCGATCACCTTCTGGTGGCGTTTGGCACAGAGATTCTCAACATCGTTCCTGGGCGCGTCTCAACAGAGGTCGACGCACGACTGTCTTTTGACACGCGAGGCACCATCGAGCGCGCGCGTCGACTCATTCGTTTGTACGAAGACGCAGGCTTTGCGCGCACGCGTATTCTGATCAAAATCGCCGCGACCTACGAAGGGATACAAGCGGCTCGCGTCCTACAGGCCGAAGGCATCCGATGCAATCTCACGTTGCTCTTCTCACTTGTGCAAGCCGTTGAGTGCGCGGATGCAAAGGTACAGTTGATTTCACCGTTTGTGGGTCGCATCTACGACTGGCATAAAAAACAACAGGGCTCCGCGTGGGACGAAGCCGCCAATAGCGGTGTCAAGGATCCCGGCGTACTTTCTGTGTCGCGCATCTATAGCTATTACAAAAATTTTGATATCGCGACAGAAATCATGGGGGCCAGCTTCAGAAACACAGGGCAGATTCTGGCCTTAGCCGGATGTGATCTACTCACTATCAGCCCAGAGCTCCTCGCGAATTTATCGGGTGATCAAGGCGAAGTGCCGTCCCGTCTGAATGCAGAATTTGCGCGCAACAACCCAACGGTGCGACTCCCTGCAGGTGAGCAGGCTTTCCGTTTTTTATTGAACGAAGACGCGATGGCCAGCGAAAAGCTTTCAGAAGGGATTCGTGCCTTCGTCGCCGATGCGCGCAAGCTTGATACATTGATCGAGGCGCAGCGCTAACGCAGCACCGAGGCTCATCGCCTCTGCAAACACCGGACGATTAAGTGGGCTTGCGCTCCATGAGCGCCCAGGCCACAGTGCCCGCATCAACGTATTCAATTTCGCTGCCCGCTGGCACACCACGTGCTAATCGCGTGACTTTTATTCCGTGCGTGCGCAAGGCCTCAGACAAATAGTGTGCGGTTGTTTCGCCCTCGGCTGTGAAGTTGGTCGCTAAGATGACCTCCTGCACAACGCCATCTGAGGCACGTGCCAGCACACGATCAAAATCCAACTCATCGGGTCCAGTCCCCTCAAGCGGTGCCAAGCGTCCCATCAAGACGTAATACAAACCGGCATAGCCATGCGTCGCTTCGATTGAGTTTTGATCTGCTGGAGTCTCCACAATGCACAGTAGCGTCTTATCGCGCTCGGGATGTAAGCATGTCGCGCAGACTGGTACTTCTGTGAAACCATTGCACTGCTCGCAATGCCGCAATGTCTCGACCGCGTGCGTCAGGGCTTGGCCCAATTCTTGCGCCGCCTGCAAATCGTGTTGCAGCAGATGGTAAGCCATGCGCCGCGCCGTGCGTACCCCGATGCCAGGCAGACGCTTTAAGGCGTCAACGAGAGCTAAAAGAGGTTGCGGTTCTGACGTAGAGTTTTCCATGAAATGAAATTAGAACGGTAACTTCATTCCTGGTGGCAAAGGCATGCCTGCTGTCACGGCGGCCATTTTCTCGGACGAAGTGGCTTCAGCCTTGCGCAACGCATCATTGAAGGCTGCCGCCACGAGATCTTCAAGCATGTCTTTGTCATCGGCGAGCAAACTCGGATCAATCACGACGCGCTTGACGTCTTGACGGCATGTCATTGTGACTTTGACCAAGCCACCACCGGAGGCACCTTCCACCTGAATATCAGCGAGTGCGTCCTGCGCCTTTTTCATATTTTCTTGCATTTGTTGCGCCTGACGCATCAAACCAGCAATCTGCCCTTTCATCATGATAGAGATTCCTAAATACGATTGATTTAAATTGAATTTGATTGTCCGGGACGAACAGAGCCTGGTACGACCTGCGCGCCAAAATCCTTGACTAAGGCTTGCACGAAGGGGTCAACCTGAACCGAGGCTTCGGCGTCTTGTTGACGGGTCTCCTGCTCGGCCTGATCCAACGCGTGCGCGGACTCGCCCTGCACCGCTCCGACCTCAAAAGCGATCTGTACATCCTCGCCAAAAAACTCTTTGAGCACTACGCGCAACCGTTCGGCATGCACGCCCTCCGAGAGCGCCTTATTAGATACGCGCAACAAGATCGCACGCCCTTTGATTGACACGCATTCCGACTGACGCGCAAGTTGCTGCGCCATTCCGGTCAAGGGGAGTTTCGCAGAGAATGCAGCCCAAGGCTCCGGCAAGACAACCTCCACGCTCGCACTCACCACAGCGTCTGACTTGACAGCCACAGGCTTGGGCGCCGCGTTCACAATCGGGACGGCGGATGTCTTGACTGCAGCAACACGAACCGCCGGCGCAGAAGCCGTGCGAACGGATGACTCATCGGCTCGCGCGGGAGCTGGCTCGTTTCGCACAAGCTTCTCTGGCTCTGACGATCCACGAGGCACTAAGGCCAACATACGCAAACACGCCATAACAAAACCTGCGTACTCGTCGGGCGCAAGGACCAATTCATTGCGACTATGCACAGCAACCGTATAGAACAACTGGACCACATCGGGATGCATACTGGCGGCAAAACGCGACAGATCGTTGGCAATCGGGTCCGTCTGATCCAGCGCCTGCGAAACCCGCTGGGTAATGGCGATACGCGACAACATGACCGCCAAATCCGCAAGTGCGGCCCGGTACGACAGGCCACGCGTCGCCAGTTCGTCTGCGATCTCGAGAACGGTTGCAGCGTGCCCTGTCTGCAACGCGTCCAGCAAACGCACGAGGTGGCGCTGATCGATCGTACCCAACATGCCGCGCACAGCCTCCTCGGTCAGATTGCCGGCACTGTAGGCGATCGCTTGGTCTGTCAGGGAAAGCGCATCACGCATGGAGCCGGCAGCAGCCTGCCCTAACAATCTAAGCGCTGGCACTTCATAGGGCATTTGCTCTTGCGCAAGAACGTTTTCAAGATGGCCAACAATGGCCTCGCCTGGCATCTGCTTGAGATTGAACTGCAAACAACGCGACAGTACGGTGACCGGTATTTTCTGAGGGTCTGTCGTGGCCAAAATAAATTTGACATGCGGTGGCGGTTCTTCAAGCGTTTTGAGCATCGCGTTGAACGCGTGCCCCGTCAGCATGTGAACTTCGTCGATCATGTAGACCTTGAAACGCCCAGATCCCGGAGAATACACAGCCTGTTCCAGTAACTGGGTCATTTCCTCAACGCCGCGGTTGGACGCCGCATCGAGCTCTAAGTAGTCGACAAAACGACCTTCATCGATTTCGGTGCAAGCCTGACATACGCCACAGGGCGTCGCGGTGATGCCCGTCTCGCAGTTGAGTGCCTTAGCGAGAATACGCGACAGCGTGGTTTTGCCCACCCCACGGGTACCCGTAAATAACCAAGCGTGGTGTAGCCGCTGTGTCGTCAAAGCGTGCGAAAGCGCGCGGACAACGTGATCCTGTCCGACGAGGGTATCGAACGAACGGGGACGCCATTTGCGCGCAAGGACCAGATAACTCATGAGCTGTACCGACCACAAACGGAAATTAGAGAGGCGAGCCTGACTTCGGCACTAATTCTGCACGACTATGGCTGCTTCGTTCCCGACCTGACCAGGTTTGCCGCCGAACCATGCGAAGGGGCCCGCCAACCTCAATTCTAGCAGGGCTAGCTACTCGCGCGTGGATCAAAGTCAATCCACAGGCCGTCACG
>JBILHV010000078.1:0-6925 GCA_044350305.1 Burkholderiaceae bacterium | reverse complement strand
ATCGAGGCTAAAGTCTCGGCGGCGTGCACCATCTCTGACATAATTTGGGTTGCCTGCTCAGTAATCGGCGAACCTAATTCTTTTTTGTGGCCCATGAAAAAAACCTTATTGCTAGTGGATGGATCGAGTTACCTCTATCGGGCGTTTCATGCCATGCCTGATTTGCGCAACGCGCAGGGAGAACCCACAGGTGCAATATACGGCGTAGTCAACATGATGCGCAAACTGATCCAAGACTATCAGGCCGATTATGCGGCGTGCGTGTTTGATGTGAAGGGCAAGACCTTTCGCGACGACTTGTATCCCGAGTACAAGTCACATCGCCCACCGATGCCCACTGAGCTCTCTAGTCAGATTGAGCCCATCCATGCGGCCGTTCGTGCCTTGGGTTGGACGGTTTTGGGTGTGCAAGGTGTAGAAGCAGATGATGTGATTGGCACCTTAGCCCAATGGGCAACAACGCACGATGTGCATACGATCATCTCCACGGGTGACAAGGACCTGGCGCAACTCGTGAACCCGCATGTCACCTTGGTCAACACGATGTCTGGCGAGCGGTTGGATCCGCCCGCTGTTTATCAAAAATTTGGGGTGTCCCCTGAGCGTATCGTGGACTACCTCATGCTTGTCGGGGACACGGTCGATAATGTGCCAGGAGTCCAGAAAGTAGGCCCTAAAACGGCTGCGAAATGGATTGAAGAGTATGGCTCCGTTGAGGCGTTGGTTGAGCGAGCCCAGGAAATTAAAGGCGTTGCCGGTGAAAATCTGCGGGCGGCGATTAGTCAATTTCCTCTTACCCGCGAATTACTCACTGTAAAAATAGATTGTGATCTAGCCGCTGAGGTGCCTGAGATTGCTGTGCTGGCACCTCGGCCACCGCATCGCGATGAATTGATTGCCTTGTTTGAACGCTATGGCTTTCGATCCTGGCTGCGAGACTTAACCGGTGAGGAGTCTCGCGTTCCTGCGGGTGATACGCGTGTGGCCCCTGAGGCTGCGCGCCCCCAGGCACCGGTACACACACAATACGAAATGGTGACGGACTGGGATAGTTTGCAAAGCTGGCTTGACCGTGCGCGTGCTGCGCCCTGCGTGGCGTTAGACACAGAGACGACGTCGCTCGAGCCTATGTTGGCTAGGCTGGTTGGGATTTCGCTGTGTATTGCGCCCGGACAAGCTTGCTATATCCCTGTTGCGCACCGGGGGGCACAAGCGCAAGATCAGTTACCACGCAGCGAAGTACTCGCCAAAATGAAGGTCTGGCTCGAAGACCCGACCCCCACCAAACTATTGCATCACGCGAAGTACGACACACACATCTTTGCGAATGAAGGGATTGATCTGCAAGGTGTTGCACACGACACGATGTTGCAAGCGTATGTGCTGGAGTCGCACCGTGGCGTAGGCTTGGATGAGTTGGGACAGCGCTATTTGGGCGTGAAGGGCGTCACCTTTGAGGAATTGTGCGGCAAGGGTGCGCATCAAATCTGCTTTGATGAGGTGGATCTTGAGCGCGCGACACAGTATGCCTGCGAAGACGCAGATTTCACCATGCGTTTGCATGACGTGCTGCGCCCACAGGTCAAAAACGATCCGCGACTCGAGTTTGTCTATCAGCTGGAAATGAAAGTTTCTCGCGTGTTGTTTGAAATCGAACGCACGGGCGTCAAGATCGATTCGGTCGAGCTGGGGCGCCAGAGCCATGTGCTTGGACAAGAGATGCTGGAGCTTGAACAACGCGCCTACACCCTAGCGGGGCAGCCCTTTAATTTAAATTCCCCCAAGCAGTTGGGCGAGATACTTTTCGGCAAGATGCAATTACCTGTTGTACGTAAGACGGCCGGGGGCGCACCCTCGACCGATGAGGAAGTGTTGACCAAACTCGCAGAGGACTACCCACTGCCTAAAGTTTTGCTCGAGTACCGAAGCTTGGCCAAACTCAAGTCGACCTACACCGACAAATTACCCCGCATGGTGAACGCGGCGACTGGTAGGGTGCATACCCACTATGCACAGGCTGCAGTGATTACGGGTCGACTGGCGTCATCTGAACCTAATTTGCAAAATATTCCTGTGCGCTCTGAAGCGGGACGACGCGTGCGTGAGGCCTTTGTGGCAAGTGGCGGCGTCATCGTCTCTGCAGATTATTCGCAAATTGAATTGCGTGTGATGGCCCATGTATCGAATGATGCGAATCTGCAGCGGGCCTTTGCAGCTGGCGAGGATATCCATCGCGCCACGGCCTCTGAGGTGTTTGGTGTCAGTCTGACGGATGTGTCGACAGATCAGCGCCGGGCGGCGAAGGCCATTAACTTTGGCTTGATTTACGGAATGGGTGCGTTTGGCTTGGCAAGTAATCTAGGGATTACGCGCGATGCGGCACAGTCTTATATCGATCGATACTTTGCGCGGTATCCTGGCGTGGCGCAGTACATGGCCGAGACGCGCACACTCGCCCACGCTCAAGGCTTTGTTGAAACTGTGTTTGGTAGACGTTTATGGCTGGCCGATATCAACGCTGCCGGTGCCAGACGCGCCGGTGCTGAACGCGCGGCCATTAATGCGCCGATGCAAGGCACGGCTGCAGACTTAATCAAGCTGGCGATGGTTGCTGTGCAGAATTGGTTGGACTCGGAGCAGTTGGAAACCAAGATGGTGATGCAAGTGCACGACGAGTTGGTGCTGGATGTGCCGATCAATGAGCTTGATCAGATTAGAGCCAAACTGCCTGAACTCATGTGCGATGTGGCTACGTTAAAGGTCCCACTCGTTGCAGAAGTCGGAGTGGGACCTAATTGGGAGCAAGCGCATTAATGCTTAATTGACACGCATGTTTTGTAAGGCTTGAATCCGCGCATTGATGGGCGGATGTGTTGCAAACATTGCCCCCAATCCGCCGCCGCCTGCAATACCTGAAGCTTCAAAGCTTTTTGGTAACACGCCAGGGGTGATTCCACCTAAGCGTGCGAGAGCGCGGATCATGGGTTCGCGTGAGCTCAGCAAGGTCGCGGAGCCAGCATCTGCACGATACTCGCGCTGGCGTGAGAACCACGCCACGATCAAGCTTGCCACGATTCCGAACGCGATTTCACACACAATGACCGTTGCGTAATAGCCCAAGCCCATACCGCGCTCGTTTTTGAGTACCACACGATCAACAAAGTAACCGACCACGCGGGCGAGAAAAACCACAAAGGTGTTGACCACACCTTGGATCAGCGCCAAGGTGACCATGTCCCCGTTCGCGATGTGGGCGACTTCGTGCGCCAGCACCGCCGAGATCTCTTCCTCAGTCATGCTGTCGAGTAGGCCTGTCGAAACCGCGACAAGCGAGTTGTTTTTAAATGCACCCGTTGCGAAGGCGTTTGGTTCACCTTCATAGATGGCTACCTCGGGGCGACCAATGCCAGCGCGGTCGGCGAGCTGGTGCACGGTGTCGACCAGCCAAGATTCGCGAGGACCGCCGGGGGCTTGCGGATCGATGATCTGGGCGCCGGTACTCCACTTCGCCATGGGTTTGCTGATGAGCAGCGAAATAAACGAGCCGGTAAAGCCGACGATCAAGGAAAAGATCAGCAGCATCGGGAGGTTTAAGCCCTGCTCGGTCATGAAGCGGTTAACGCCCAGGATGCTCAGCGTAGCGCTTAGCACCAGCATGACAGCGAGGTTAGTCACTAAGAAGATGATGATTCGTTTCATGGTCTCAAATTAAAAGTTAAACACACAGCGATGGTAGGGATATGGCCGGCGTCGAGCAAACATCTTAGCCTCGGTTACACGATCATATCCTTTAGATGCTTAGTCTGGCAAAGAGTTCCCTGGGCGCGCGCCTAAGCTTTTGCGATACCACTCATGGAAATGCTGCATGCCATCTTCCATGGGGGATTGGTAGGGGCCGGTTTCGTTTACACCTCTGTTGAGCAGCGCGAGGCGCCCGGCATCCATACGTTCTGCGATTTCGTCGTCCTCGATCGCGGTTTCCATATAGGCTGTGCGTTGGGCTTCGACGAACTCTCGTTCAAAGAGGGCGATTTCTTCCGGATAATAAAATTCAACAATGTTGACCGTTTCTTGCGGCGATTTCGGGTAAAGCGTTGATAGCACGAGAACGTGCGGGTAGAGCTCGATCATATGGGTGGGAAAGTACGTCACCCAAACCGCGCCGAAATCGGGCGCCTGGCCGTGCCGGAATTGCATCAGCTTGTCATGCCAAACTTTGTAGGCAGGCGAGCCAGGTTGCGATAGTGCTTGATGCACGCCGACACGTTGCATGCTGTATTGATCGGTGAATTCCCAGGACAAATCATCGCAAGTGACAAAATGCCCCAAGCCCGGATGGAAGGGGGCGACGTGGTAGTCCTCGAGGTAAACCTCGATAAAAGTTTTCCAGTTGTAATTGCACTGATGGACCTCGACGTGATCCAGTACATAGTCTGAAAAGTCGAACTCAGGGCGACCAAAGAGTTTGCCGATGTCTGACGACGGGTTGCGCGGGCCTTCAAACAGCAGGCCATGGCAGTCTTTAAGCGGGAAACGTTCCAGGTTCAGGCAAGGCTTGTCGTCAAACTGCGGAGCGCCCAGCAGGCCGCCTTGTTTGTCGTAGGTCCAGCGGTGTAGCGGGCAGACAATATTGCCCCCAGTACCCACAAGATTGCCATGGGTATTGAGAGGGCCGGACACGGCGCCGGTTGTGCCCCCCAGCATAAGTGCCTGCCGGTGTCGGCAGACGTTTGACAAGAGTTCAACGCCAGTTTCGGAGCGAACAAGTACCCGCCCATTGTTTTCATGGGACAACGTACGCCAGTCTCCTGGGTGGGGCACACTCTTTTGGTGCCCAACATAGAGGGAGGACTGTTTGAAAATACTCGCTTGCTCTTGGGCAAACAGCGCGGGATCAAAGTACGCGCTAACGCCTAATTGTGTACGAGCGGGCGCCAAATGCGCCATCCGACCAATGTCGGTCATGATTCCCTCCGCACGGAAAAAAATGCCAGGACGGACATCACCGTACTGGCGCGAAGAAAAATCGGATTAGCCGATCACCATAAAAAAACGATTGTACCCCAAGGGTAGGGTGGGCGATGTTCTCGTACAATAGAGCGCTCACCTGTTGTCAGGTTTGTCATTAACCTAGCCCCCAACGGAGTTTTGCTTGCTCAAAGCTAACAAATCTGTGGCCGATCACCAGACTGGCCGCGAGGATCTCGATCCGACCTTGCCACAAGACTTTGAAACGGCCTTGTTGCAGCTCGAGGCGCTCGTGGCCTCCATGGAGTCTGGTGAGCTGCCGCTCGAAGAATCCCTGGCCGCTTATCGCCGTGGGGTTGCTTTAACGCGTATTTGTCAAGAGCGTTTGGCGCAAGCCGAGCAGCAGGTCAAGGTTTTAGAAGCCGGCATGCTCAAGCCCTTCGAGGGACTGGATCGCGAAGCGTCATGATAGCGACGGAAAGCGCTTTAACCAGTTGGCTCGCTGAGCGTGCCCAACATATCGAGCAGGTTCTCGAGCGTTTGCTGCCGCCCGCTAATCAGGTGCCTGAGCGCTTGCATCAGGCGATGCGCTATGCGGTGCTCGGCGGAGGAAAACGGGTTCGTGCCGCGTTGGTCTACGCAGCGGGCAATGCCTGTATGCGTCCCAACACAACAACCAGCGCGATGAATGAAGCGCTCGACCGCGCTGCGGCGGCAGTCGAACTGGTTCATGCCTATTCTTTAGTTCATGACGACTTGCCGTGCATGGATGATGACATGCTACGCCGCGGTCGCCCAACCTTACATGTGCAGTACGACGAAGCCACTGCTCTGTTGGCGGGCGATGCGCTGCAGCCACTGGCCTTTGACGTGTTAGCCCAAATGCCCTTGGCACCTGAGGCGGTGGTCAACGCGACACGCACGCTTGCACAGGCGGCGGGAAGTCGGGGCATGGCGGGCGGGCAGGCCATTGACTTGGTCAGTGTAGGTAAAACCTTGTCGCAACAAGAACTGCAACAGATGCATTTGCTTAAAACGGGTGCGTTGCTTGCGGCCAGTGTCAAGCTAGGCGGGCTCGTAGCCGGTGCGCATGCGTTGCAAGAGCGTAGCCTCGACGAATACGCCAGTGCGATTGGCTTGGCGTTTCAAGTGGTGGACGATGTGCTGGATGTGACGACTGACACGGCTGTGCTTGGTAAAACGGCTGGCAAGGATGCCGCAGCAAATAAGCCCACTTACGTAACGTTGATGGGACTGGAGGGCGCGCAGTCCTTAGCAACATCATTGCACCGGACGGCTCGCGAAGCGCTGTCACCGTTAGGTGATGCGGCCAGTTTGTTAGGTGGACTGGCAGACTTTATTGTGTTGCGTGATCACTAATTGAACACTATGCCAACAGATTTACTAAATAGCATTCACAGTCCAGCCGATATGAAGGGGCTGGATCGACGCAGCCTGAAGCAGTTAGCGGACGAGCTGCGCGGATTTGTGTTGCAGTCGGTCTCGCGTACGGGTGGCCATCTTTCCTCGAACCTCGGAACGGTGGAGCTCACTGTCGCCTTGCATTATGTTTACGACACGCCGCATGACCGCATCATCTGGGACGTTGGCCATCAGTCCTATCCGCATAAGATTTTGACGGGTCGCAAAGAGCAGATGAGTGGGTTGCGTCAGTTTGGCGGCATCTCTGGTTTTCCAAAGCGCAGCGAATCCGAGTACGACGCCTTTGGTACCGCGCATTCGTCGACCTCGATCTCTGCTGCACTGGGCATGGCGGTCGCGTCTCGAAATGCTGGGGTCTCGCGCCAGCATATTGCAGTCATCGGCGATGGTGCGATGTCGGCTGGTATGGCGTTTGAAGCCATGAATAACGCTGGCGTCACACCCGATATCAATTTGTTGGTGATTTTGAACGACAACGATATGTCGATTTCGCCGCCCGTCGGTGCGCTGAATC
>JBILHV010000076.1:0-6958 GCA_044350305.1 Burkholderiaceae bacterium | reverse complement strand
GCGCGGCGTGCCCTTTCGTGACGCACACGAAGCGGTTGCTCACGCGGTGCGCGAATGCGAAACCAAGGGCTGTGATTTAGCCGATCTGAGCGTGAGTGAATTACAAAAATTTCATTCCGCAGTTCAGGACGATGTGCACACTGTCTTGACCTTAGAGGGCTCGGTCGCCGCGCGCAACCACATCGGCGGAACAGCACCCGAGCAAGTGCGACATGCCGCGCAGACTATTTTAAAAAACCTGTCTTAATCAGAGATCAAATACGGCGATCGACTCAACATGCCCAGTGTGCGGAAACATGTTAATCACGCCGGCGCTGCTTAGTCGATAGCCACCCTCATGCACCAAGAGCGCCGCGTCTCGTGCAAGTGTGGCCGGATTGCAAGACACATAAACAATTCTAGTCGGACGCTGTGCCACGGGTGTTTGCACCAGCGCTTGCGTCAGCGCTAGAGCCCCCTCTCTTGGCGGGTCGATCAGCATGCGATCAAAACGCCCCAAGGACTGCAACCATTCTGCAGTGACTTCGAATAAATTCAGGGTTGAAAAGCTCGCGTGTTTAAGTCCGTGCGCGCCTGCTGCGGTCTGCGCGCGCTCTGTCAACGCAGGACTACCTTCCAGACCAATTACTTCTCGACACTTGGTCGCAAGCGGTAAGGTAAAGTTACCTAAGCCGCAAAACATATCTGCGATGCGATCACTCGGTTGCGGCTCAAGCAATGCCAGCGCACGCGAGACCAACACGCGATTGATTTGGTGGTTGACCTGCGTAAAGTCGGTTGGACGAAACGGCATCGTCAAACCAAATTCTGGCAGCGTGTAGCTTAATGCGGTTTCGTGCTCGGGTTCGAGCGCATGCACGGTGTCCGGGCCTTTGGACTGTAACCACCATTGGATATTATGCACTTGCGCAAAGTGACGTAAATGTTCGAGGTCACTATCGGTCAATGGCATCAAATGTCGAAGCACTAAGGCTGTGACAGACTCTCCCACCGAGACTTCAATCTGCGGAAACCGATCCGGCGCGGACAGCGACATCATCAACGTACGCAACGGCAGCAGCAGCGCCGCAACGTGCGGGGGCAGGACATGACAGGTACGCATGTCCGCAACAAAACTGCTCTTGCGTTCATGAAAGCCAACCAGCACCGTGCCTTTCTTGGCAACCCAACGCACCGCCAGCCGTGCCCGATACCGGTAACCCCAGTATGGACCATGCAACGGCGCGAGCACACGGGCGGGCTTCACATTGGCAAGATGGGCTAGGCCATCCTCGAGCGCACGCTGCTTAATCGCGACCTGGGCACTTGGCTCCAAATGCTGCATCAGACAACCACCGCACACACCAAAGTGTGGACAACGGGGTTCCACGCGGAGCGCGGCAGCGCGATGGATCTGTTCAACCCGAGCGATCTCGTAAGACGGCTTGCGTCTAAAGGTGTGCACGCTAACACGCTCGGTCGGCAGCGCACCCTCTATAAAAACCACTTTCCCCTCGCGACGTGCGACACCGCGGGCTTCAAGGTCGAGCGCATCGACCTGCAACACATCTGAAGTCATCATAAAAACAAATCGTTTATTTCCATGCCGCAAGATACTCGGCCCAATGGGGCTCCGTGCTTTGCTCGAGTGTCGAACGCACCAATTGAATTTCCGCGTCATACGACTTCGTGTCGAGTTCACCGCGCAACAGTCTAAAACGGCAATACACCAGCCACGTATTAACCACGTCAGTCTGGCAATAGGCGCGAACTTCCGATGCGCGACCCTCAGACCACGCTTGCCAAACCTGACTACCATCCATACCTAGTTTGCCAGGGAAACCACAAAGTTTTGACAGATCATCGAGCGGTGCGTTGCCGCGACCGTTGTACTTTGCAAGCACATCCATGAGGTCCAAGTGGCGCGTATGGTAGCGACTCAGGTAGTTGTTGTATTTGAAGTCGCGATCCTCTTCGCCCATATCCCAGTAGCGCGGCGCCGCGACACTGTGTATCAGGCTGCGGTAATGCAGCACAGGCAGATCAAAGCCCGATCCATTCCAGCTAATGAGCTTAGGGGTGTAGCGCTCGATCGTCTTGAAAAACCCAGCAAGCAGCGCAGGCTCCGGATCGTCCTCCTGACCGAGGCACTTAACGCGAAACCCTTGATCATCACGAAAGACACAACCAACCACTGCGACGCGATGCAAATGCAAAGGCAGAAAATCACTGCCGGTAAGCTCTTTACGTGCGGCAAACGCACGGATAGCCACCTCACTATCCGGCACCTCGGCTGACCACCCGTTTAAACGACGCAGGCCCGCAATATCGGGGATCGTTTCTAAGTCAAAAACAAGCGTGGGCGTCATCGGATAGATTAACGCGAGGGTAAGTACTGCAGGGGATCCACGGGCGTACCTTGACGACGCACTTCAAAGTGTAAGCGCACGGAAGTCGTATCGGTCTGACCCATCTCGGCAATCTTGAAACCCCGCTTGACCTCTTGTCCCATCTTCACGAGCAAAGTGCGGTTATGTGCATACGCGGTGATGAAGCCATCACTATGTTCAATGATGACCAAGTTACCTAATCCTCTGACGCCATTACCCGCATACATGACTTTGCCCCCAGCGGCCGCTTCGATGGTATCGCCGGCAGCGCCCGCGATATCAATGCCTTTCGTTGCCGGCGTGAAGCCTTGAATAACCTTCCCTTTTGCTGGCCAGCCCCAATCGATCACTCCCGCGTCTGCCGCACGTGCAGGCGGAGAGCTCTCGCTTGATGGTGAGGGTGTCGCTTGGGGTGCCGGGCGTGACATGGCTGCCCCGCTTGGCCGAGGCGCTGCCGCAGCGGTCGTATCCGATAAGCGAAGCACCTGGCCAACAACGAGCAAGTTTGGATTGGTAATTTTGTTAATTCTGGCGATCGTCGCCTCGGACACACCGGTTGCGCGAGAGATTTTATTAAGCGTATCGCCAGCCTTGACCGTGTACGTCCCCGCAGATGAGGTCGAAGATCCGCTCAGATCCGTCACCGGTGCGCGCGATCCAGACTGGTTCGCACAGCCACTTATTAAGGCGACAGCCGCCACACAAGCGATAGCCATCCAGCGTGAGCCGCTAGGGCTCTTGCGTATCGTGCTCAATGCAACTCGTTCTTCGTGGAACATATAGCCACCCTGCATATTTCTCTCCTGTGTGATCACGCTTGTACCCCAGCTTTAAGCGGTACAAACCTCACTTCTTCAAGTTCTTGCCTTTCCCAATTCGTCAGGCTCGTGCGCTGTATTTTCACAAGACGCTGCGCACTAGAGCCCTCGGGCGCAATTAAGACCCCGCCGACCGCCAACTGGTTCATTAACGCTTGCGGGATTTTTAATCCAGCTGCCGCTACGACAATCGCATCAAACGGTGCCGCCGACGGCAAACCAGCCATTCCGTCGCCGTAGTTGAGTCGAATTCGCGCAAGCTTTAACGCACGCAAGTGTTCTCTAGCCATATCGTACAACGCCCGAATACGCTCAATCGAGTACACCTGCGAAAAAACTTGTGCCATCACGGCAGCTTGGTAGCCACAACCGGTTCCGACTTCGAGCACTTTTTGCGCACCCGGGACTTCCGCAGCAATAGAAATCATTCTTGCCACGACCCACGGTTGGGAAATAGTTTGACTATGGCCAATCGGCAACGCCGCATCATCATAAGCTCGGCTGGCCAGCGCCCCATCCACAAACGCATGCCGCGGGACAAGTTGCATCGCCGCAAGCACGCGATCATTTGTAATGCCTTGTGACAGCAGTCTTTCGATCATGACCGTGCGCATACGCTCAGAGTTGAGCCCCAAATTGACCGCGGACGACCGCTCTGATAGCGCTGGAGCCGTGGCCGTGCGTAGCCGCGACGCAGATATTTTAGTGTTGCTATTGGTGGCCGTAATGCCCTGCAAACCCTTGATCCCGACCGACTTTGCACGGCCAGGCACGACAGGCGGCTTGTGACGACTCTGCTCGCTCACAGTAGCTTGGCCCATTGCGCGACCTGGCTGACTTGTGTCTGTTGCGTCAAGTCGAGCCGAAGCGGCGTGACAGAAACATATCCGCGTTGCAAGGCGTAAAAATCCGTCCCGTCTGAATCATCCTGGGCAGCGCCCGACGGCCCGATCCAATACACCGTCTCACCGGACGGGGTCGTCGTCGGTATAACAGGTTGCGAGGGATGGCGTTTACCCAAACGGGTCGCGTGGATACCCAGCATTTTGTTCAAAGGCAAGTCTGGGATATTGACATTGAGCAAGGTTGCGCCGGCCAGAGGTTGCGTCAGCTGATGCGCCACGATCGCGCGCGCTTGTTGAGCTGCCGCTTCCAAGTTAGACCACGCTTTGGACACCAACGAAAACGCGATCGAAGGAATGCCAAACAGATAGCCCTCTGCCGCTGCAGCCACGGTACCGGAATAGAGCGTGTCATCCCCTAGATTTGCACCGTTATTGATACCCGAAACAATTAAATCGGGGCGCCGATCGAGTAGACCGGTCAACGCGACGTGTACGCAATCTGAGGGCGTGCCATTCACGTAGGTGAACCCATTAGGTGCCTTTCTGACCACTAAGGGCCGACTTAAGGTCAGTGAGTTCGAGGCGCCGCTATGGTTGACTTCCGGCGCCACCACGGAGATCTCAGCCAAATCGCGCAACGCGTCCACCAAAGCCTCAATCCCAGGGGCGGTATAGCCATCATCATTTGAGACCAAAATATGCATACGCGGGCACTAAATACCTTTTATAGATCAACCTGAATTGTACTCGCTGCCGAGCGAGAACCGCCCTATTTTTGTTGGGAAGTCGGCAGGTGGCGTTAGAATCCAGCCATCGCATTGCACTTCAGGAATATCAGCGCATGAGCCTGCCACACGACTGGGTACTTACGGCGTCTTTAGTGATCGGCGCCTACCTAATAGGCTCGATTCCCTTTGCCGTTGTCATCAGCAAGCTGTTTGGCCTAGCCGACCCGCGCTCATACGGCTCTGGAAACCCGGGCGCCACGAATGTCCTGCGCTCTGGTAATAAGGCAGCCGCACTGCTGACGCTAATCGGCGATGCCGCCAAAGGGTGGTTCGCCGTCTGGTTGGCTGCGAGCTGGGTGCACGAGCCGATCACCGTGGCCTGCGTCACGCTCGCAGTTTTCCTTGGACATTTGTTTCCGCTCTTTCTCGGCTTTAAAGGCGGCAAAGGGGTCGCAACGGCATTTGGTGTGCTGCTCGCCGTTCAACCTATCATGGCACTCCTGACGACAATCGCCTGGATCGGCACGGCGGTCATTTTTCGTTTTTCTTCTTTGGCAGCGATTGTCAGCGCTGTCCTCGCACCCGTCATCTATATCGTGGCTGGGCAATATATTTGGCAAGCAAACTTACCCATGAGTCTGGCAATCTCTGTAATGGGTGCGCTACTGCTATACCGCCATCGTGCAAATATCACGCGCCTACTGCAGGGCACTGAGCCGCGCCTTGGTTCAAAAAAAGACGCTAAATAGTCGCGAGATCCCAACGCGGACGGACGTCAAAACTGTGCGTACGCGCAGCATGTAAATCGACCAAGCCCCGAGAGACCCGCTGGGCTGCCGCAAACGCAATCATTGCGCCGTTATCCGTACAAAACTCAAGCGGAGGAAAAAACACCTGCGCTTGCTTCTTGGCTAAACGGTGCGCCAAGCGTTCGCGCAGCAGACGATTAGCGCCCACCCCGCCTGAGACCACCAAACGTTTTAGTCCAGTCTGCTCGAGCGCCGCCACGGACTTCGCCACCAAGACATCGACGATCGCGGCCTGTGTCGCGGCCGCGAGATCAGCCTGCATGGTCTCGTCAAGCGAGCCGTCGAGTGCCTGTGCGTCGCGCAAACGCGTGAGCACAGCTGTTTTCAGCCCACTAAAACTGAAATCTAAATTTTGACTATGGAGCATCGGCCTCGGGAGCGTGATGCGCTCTGAGTCGCCTTGCTCGGCGAGCTTGGCCAATGCCGGTCCGCCCGGATAACCCAAGCCGAGCAATTTTGCTGTTTTATCAAATGCCTCACCGGCCGCATCATCAAGCGTTTCGCCGAGCAAGGTGTACGCACCGACATCATCGACCCGCATGAGCTGTGTATGCCCACCGGACACCAGCAATGCCACAAAAGGAAAGTCAGGACATGGCTCGGCCATCCTAGGTGAAAGCAAATGACCCTCAAGGTGATGAATGGGGATCGCCGGCAAATCGAGCGACCAGGCGATCGACTGCGCGACGCTCGCCCCAACGAGCAAGGCCCCCGCCAGTCCTGGCCCCGCGGTGTAGGCGACGGCCTCCACATCAGACAGCGCGAGCCCGGCCTGCTCCAGCACGGCGCGTGTCAGGGGCACGACGCGGCGCACGTGGTCGCGCGAGGCGAGTTCCGGCACGACGCCACCATACGCGGCATGCATGGCCACTTGTGTATGAAGCGCATGCGATAACAAACCGCGCTCGGTGCATACGACCGCCACGCCGGTTTCATCACATGAACTCTCAAAACCCAAAATAATCATTGCGCCAGTACGACCCAGAATCTAGTGATCTACGCCTTTAGAGGCGAGGTATTCCTCATAGGGGCCACGGTAATCTGTGACTTCGCCATTTGATTGAATTTCCCATACACGCGTGGCCAAGGCCGACACAAACTCCCGGTCATGGGACACAAACACCAACGTGCCTTTGTACTTATCCAACGCCAGCTGCAGGGACTCGATCGATTCCATATCCAAGTGGTTGGTGGGTTCATCAACCAACATCACGTTATGCCGTTTGAGCATCAAACGTCCGAAGGTCATTCGGTTTTTTTCACCACCCGACAGTACGCAGGGCGCCTTGGGCAAATCATCCGCCGAGAACAACAGCCGGCCCAACACCGATCGGATAGACTGATCGTCATCGCCTGGTTGCCGGTAGTGCGTCATCCATTCAAACAGAT
>JBILHV010000075.1:0-6982 GCA_044350305.1 Burkholderiaceae bacterium | reverse complement strand
TGAGATCGGTGTCAACGTTCTCACGGTCTAACGGGGCAACGAGGCCTTGGTGTGTAGTGAATGCGTCCATGATGATTACCGGAAGTTACGTACGTCGACAAAGTGACCGGCAACGGCAGCAGCAGCAGCCATCGCGGGGCTAACGAGGTGAGTGCGTCCGCCCTGCCCTTGACGCCCCTCAAAGTTTCGATTGGATGTTGAGGCACAGCGTTCACCCGGCTCGAGACGATCCGCATTCATTGCCAGACACATCGAACAGCCCGGCTCACGCCACTCAAAACCAGCTTCAATAAAGATCTTGTCTAGTCCTTCACGCTCAGCCTGAGCCTTGACCAGCCCAGACCCTGCTACAACCATCGCCTGACGCACATTGCTCGCCACGCGCTTTCCACGTGCCACCGCAGCGGCAGCGCGTAGATCTTCGATGCGGGAGTTCGTGCACGAGCCGATAAAGACACGATCCACTTTAATATCTTGGATCGGCGTGTTGGGCTTGAGCCCCATGTACTCTAGGGCGCGCTCCATACCGCTACGGCGCATTTCGTCCTTTTCACGCTCAGGATCAGGAACACGTCCCGTGACAGGCAGAACCATCTCAGGAGAGGTTCCCCAGGTAACTTGCGGTGAAATCTGCTTGGCATCGATGTCCACGACTCGGTCAAAGTGCGCACCCTCGTCAGAACGCAAGGTCTTCCAGTAAGTTACCGCTGCGTCCCACAGCGCTCCGCTCGGGGCGAATGGCCTGCCTACGAAGTAGTCAATCGTTTTCTGGTCAACCGCCACCATCCCTGAGCGGGCGCCCGCTTCAATCGACATATTGCACAGTGTCATACGGCCTTCGATGGATAAATCACGAATGGCGCTACCTGCGAACTCGATGGCATGCGCGGTACCACCGGCCGTGCCAATCACACCGATGACGTGCAAAATAATGTCTTTCGCGGTGCAACCAACAGGCAGAGTGCCTTCAACGCGCACCAGCATGTTTTTATTTTTCTTGGCTTGTAGTGTTTGAGTCGCCATGACATGCTCGACTTCGGAAGTGCCAATTCCAAACGCAAGCGCTCCCAACGCACCATGTGTGCTCGTATGCGAATCGCCGCAAACGACGGTCATGCCAGGTAGCGTTGCGCCTTGCTCGGGTCCGATGACGTGCACGATGCCTTGACGCAAATCGTTCATCTTGAATTCGATGACGTTGTGCTTCTCACAGTTCGCATCGAGCGTGTCGACCTGCAGTTTGGAGATCGGATCGGTGATGCCCTCTTTGCGATCAATGGTCGGAACGTTGTGGTCCGCCACGGCAAGATTGGCGTTCAGACGCCATAACTTACGTCCGGCAAGTTCCAGTCCCTCAAAGGCTTGAGGACTAGTTACTTCGTGCAATAAATGGCGGTCAATGTATAGGATTGTGGTGCCGTCGGCCTCTTCGTGAACCACATGGGCGTCCCATAGCTTGTCGTAAAGGGTTTTTTTCATGACGTTGTCTCGGTCGGTCGCTATGAAGTGTTAATCGTTTAGCGTTCGATTATGCCATAGGGATCACCCCCTTATGGCAGCTGTTCCATTCTGGCTAGTCGCGTAAAACAGCTCCGCACTGGGCACGATCCAGCAAAGCATGGTCGGCCAGCACCAACGCCAACAAAGCCTCGGCAATGGGCGTGGCCCGAATGCCGACACAGGGGTCATGCCGACCCAGGGTCTGAACCATGACAGCTTGCCCCGCTTTGTCTACCGAGCGGCGCTCGGTTCGGATACTTGAGGTTGGTTTGATCGCCAAGCTCACCGTCACAGGCTGCCCCGTCGATATTCCGCCCAGAACACCCCCTGCATGGTTGGTCAGGAATCCGGTGGGTGTCATTTCGTCGCCGTGCTCCGATCCGCGTTGCGCCACGCTCCGAAAACCGGCGCCAATTTCGACCCCTTTCACCGCATTGAGGCCCATCATTGCATGAGCGATATCAGCATCGAGTCGGTCGTAAATCGGCGTCCCCCAGCCCACGGGAACGCCCTCAGCCACAACCTGTATGCGCGCGCCGACGGAGTCGCCCGCCTTGCGCAACACATCCATGTAATCCTCGAGCTCTTGCACTCGGCTGGCGTCCGCGGCAAAGAACGGGTTATTTGACACATGATCCCAGCTCACAAACGCGAGCTCGAGCGGACCCAACGCAGACATGTACCCCCGCACTTCGGTACCAAAAGTCTCTTTTAGCCATTTTTTGGCAATCGCGCCTGCAGCAACGGTGGGGGCTGTCAGGCGCGCGGAAGAACGCCCGCCACCGCGCGGGTCACGCACCCCATACTTCTTGAAGTACGAGTAGTCAGCATGCCCAGGACGAAATGTCTGAGCGATGTTGCTGTAATCCTTGCTGCGCGCATCGGTGTTACGGATCAAGAGCCCGATAGGGGTTCCGGTTGTATAGCCTTCAAACACCCCCGACAAGATTTCAACGCGATCAGACTCTTGTCGCTGCGTGACGTGGCGAGAAGTGCCGGGACGGCGCCGATCAAGCTCAAGCTGTATATCCTCTTCGCACAAGGCGAACCCGGGCGGGCAGCCGTCGACCACGCAGCCGATTGCTGGGCCATGAGATTCACCAAAGTTGGTGACGCGAAACAGAGTGCCGAGTGTGTTGCCAGACATATGTGAACCGTACAAACCTGTAGTTGATATTGAATTATGGCACTAGGACGAGCAACTTACCTCGATTTTAGCTGCCCAGGCAGGCGGCTGAGCGGCGTAAGCATCCATTCCGGACTGATAGGCGTAAGGGGAATCTAATACATGCATGAGCCGGTCGACCTCAGTAAAATCGCCAGTTTGAGCGTCCTCAATGGCTTTTTGAGCCAAATGATTGCGCAAAACATAGAGTGGGTTGGCCGCGAGCATCGAGTCCAGACGGGTGTTTCTTGCCATGGCGTCGTTTGACCCAATCCGTTGCAAGTAACGCTCGAGCCAGGCATGCGCCGCCTCGCGGTCAAGAAAAAGGTCGATAAATGGTTGCACGGTGGGACCAGTCGTGCCTCCTAAATCACGTTGAACCCGCTCTGGATCCGCGGCACCCACGCCTGGAGCATGCGCGAGTTGTCTGAAGGTCAGCGTGAAGTCGGCGTGATTCGCTTGCATCAGCGACCACAGGTCATCCATCAAGGTTTCGTCTCCCTCTTGCCATGCACCGAGACCCAACTTTTGAGTCATGTGGCGCTGCATTGCTTGAAGAAAAATGGGTTCAAACGTATCCAAGGCCGAACGCAAAGCCTCCGCATCTGGCGCGATCACATGTAAGCTATTTGCGAGTTGGTACAGATTCCAGTGGGCCACTTTGGGTTGTGCATGCCACGCATAGCGACCTTGCGCATCGGTGTGATTGCAGATGTGTTTGGCATCAAAGCCATCCATGAAACCAAACGGACCATAGTCGAGGGTCAGGCCCAGAATAGACATATTGTCGGTGTTCATTACCCCGTGGCAAAAGCCGACAAGCTGCCACTGCGCCATCAAGAGAGCCGTACGCTGGACCACTGCACGAAGCAGACGAACATATCGTTGCTCCGGTGTGTCCGGGATGCCAGGATCGGGCAATAAGCACTCTGGATAAAAACGCTCGATCACATAGTTCGCCAACGTGGTCAACTGATCCGGCGCATTGCGCGCCGCCCAGTGTTCAAAGGAACCAAAGCGCACAAAACTAGGCGCCATGCGCGCGACGACTGCCGCAGTCTCCGCCGTTTCACGTATGACACGGTCTTTCGCACTGATCAGTGAAAGTGCCTGGGTTGTGGGTATCCCCAAACCTTGCATTGCCTGGCTTGCGAGATACTCGCGTATGGAAGAGCGCAACACGGCTCTTCCATCGCCGCGGCGAGAATACGGTGTGGGTCCTGCCCCTTTGAGTTGCAATTCCCAATTGCCTTGCGGCCCGCCGATTTCGCCCAGCAGGTGGGCACGTCCGTCACCAAGCTGACCCGCCCACACTCCAAATTGGTGGCCACTATAGACAGCCGAAAGCGTGTCCCCACCTGGCAGTGCGCTTGAGCCACTGACGACATCCAAGAATCTCTGCGAATTGAGGTGCTCAGGCGCCAAGCCTAGCAAGGCGCCTACCTGAGGATTCGCATGAACTAAGACAGGGTCTTTTAATGCTGTTGTGGGTAAGCGGGTATAAAAGTCTGCTGGCAATGCTGCAAACGAGTTGGTCTTCGGGACGTTGAAAAAAGCACAGTCCTCACGCATGGCTTGGTGATTCATTTAACGAGCCCCCTCATTTCGATCGTCTGGCTGCCCTGCATCCGCCCTTTGCGCCTCCTTCTTGGCCAAGGCCGCAGCGCGTTTCGCAGGACGAACATAAAAGATAGAACAAAAGAAAAAAACAGACGCGAGCACAATTTCGATCCAAGCAGCCGTAATGCTGGGCCCCGGCGGATCCGACATCACTCGCACCACGCCCTCCATCAGGTACAAAAGCACCAGCATTGAAGCCCATTGGATCGTATAGAGACTCCCTCGTGCGACTCCGCGCACAGCAAACGCTAGCGGCAACGCCTTAAGGAACAACACTGTTCCACCCGGGCGTAGCGGCGCGAACCAGATTTCCCAAACCACGCACCAAATCAACAGTGCTAATAGGCTCGAAATTGCCGCACGCTGCAACGCAACATTCAAGCCTGGGCGGTCCTCTGTGTTGTGCGGTTGCAAACGCGGCATGATGTTCTTTCAGTGAGTTAATTTTCGCAGGTTAGTATTATCCATTGTTCCTTGCGCAATGCGGTCAGTACACCTACGGCATGTCCACCGATCTCCCTTCCGCTTCATTGAATTCAACGCTACGCCCTTGGCAACTTGCTATCGTGGTGGCCTTTAAGCGCTCCTTGAAAGCCAATACGATGCAACTGGCATCCAGCTTAGCTTTTTCGACCGTTTTTGCGATCGTGCCGCTTCTGGCAGTGAGTCTGTCGATTTTTGCAGCCTTGCCGGAGTTTGAGGCGTTTAGCTTGGCGCTGCAGGAGTATCTCGCGAATAACTTGCTGCCATCCCAGGTCTCAAGCAACATCATGCAGTACCTCAACGTCTTTGCCGCGCAGGCGAGCCATCTGAGCACCATTGGAGGGATATTTTTAGTCGGAACCATCATCGCGCTTGTGATATCGATCGATGATGCGCTGAATACGGTTTGGTGCATCCAGGAGAAACGCCATGCTGCCCGCCGCTTACTCGTCTATATCTTGATTATTGTTGTCGGCCCGGTCCTGCTCAGTGCCCTGCTTTGGACGACCGCGTTTTTGGCCCGTGAATCTTTTGGCCATGTCATGCATCTGCCAGCCCTGCTCGAATTGTCACTAAAACTATCGCCCTTTATCGTTAGTGCATTGGGCTTCATGCTGCTTTTTGTCGTTGTGCCGAACACACCAGTTCTTTGGCGCGATGCGTTGTTGGGTGGGTTTGTAGCCGCGCTTCTTTTAGAAATCATGAAATTCGGGTTTGCCTTGTACGTCGCGAGCTTCTCGACTTACACCATGATCTACGGGGCATTCGCAGCGATCCCAGTTTTTCTGCTGTGGGTGTATTTCTCATGGCTAAGCGTTCTACTAGGTGCTCACGTCGCCGCAAATCTACCGCTTCTGCGAAAACAAACACTACAATTGGCAGGCAGCACCACGGAGAAAAGCCATGCTACAGGTCAGTGAAATTCTGCGCGTAAAGGGAAACACCTTATATACCGCCTCACCAGAAACCCAAGTCGTGCAGGCACTTGAAACCATGAGTGTCCATGACATCGGTTCGCTCGTGATCATGGATCAGGGCAAACTTGCAGGCATGTTGACGTTTCGCGAAATCATTCGTCATGTCAATAGCAATCACGGAGCCGTTGGGGCCACGCCGATACGCGCCATTATGGAATCTTCGCCGGTGTCGGTTACGCCCGACACTGATGCGAACACCCTTCAGCGCCTCATGCTTGATAATCACTGCCGCTATGTTCCCGTGATGGACGATGAGGTACTGCTTGGCGTGATCTCTTTTTACGATCTCGCCCAAGCGATCGCTGCAGCTCAAAAGTTTGAGAACTCTATGCTGAAAGCCTATATTCGCGACTGGCCTGCTGAGAAAGCAAGTCCAAAAACGGACTAAGGCGCGCCTACCAGCTGATAGGCTTGACGAATTAAGTCCGCCTTGCTTTCATTGAGCAATTTTGAATCGGACAGCATCCGCCGCCAAAGCCGGGACTTTGGCCTACCGTTAAACAAGCCGAGCAAGGGCCGAACGACCACACGCAAGGGAACACCTGTGTCGGTCTGCGACTGTGCGTAGCATGCCAACGCTTCAATGATTGCCTCCTCGGCAATCAAGCAATCCTGTGGCCACCACGCTTGGGATATTTCCCTCAAAACCATGGGGTTGTGCCAAGGCGCGCGGCCAAGCATCACGCCGTCAAAGCGTTGGCGTTCAAGTTCACAATCCGCTCTGGATACTAGCCCACCATTTAGGACCATCACGGCGTCCGGAAAATCAATCTTGAGCTGAGCGGCGTGATCGTATCGAAGTGCGGGAACTTCACGATTATCTTTCGGTGTGAGACCCTTCAATACTGCGTTGCGTGCGTGCACAATAAACACGCGACAACCTGTGTCATACAGTGTTCCAACAAAATCTCTGACGAAACCATAACTTTCATCCCAGTCTAAGCCGAGTCTATGTTTAACAGTGACAGGAATGCTCACCGCATCTTGCATGGCCTTGATACAGTCTGCCACCAGCATCGGCTCTGCCATCAAGCAGGCCCCAAAGGAACCCTTTTGCACGCGATCAGAGGGACATCCACAGTTCAAGTTGATCTCGTCGAATCCCCACCGTTCGCCTAAACGAGCAGCGGTCTGGAGAGCATGAGGCTCACTGCCTCCTAATTGCAGGGCAACCGGTTGTTCTTGGGGGCTAAAAGCCAAATGTCGCTCGACATCACCGTGTGTGAGCGCACCCGTC
>JBILHV010000074.1:0-7071 GCA_044350305.1 Burkholderiaceae bacterium | reverse complement strand
TGCGGTGCCGTTGCATTGAATATGAATTGTGTCATCTGGCAGGCCTTCATCTCCGTAACGTGAGGCGATGCGGCCCGACAACATGGCACCGATCGTGCGGTTACGGTTCCGGACTGGGACAATAAAGGAAACTTTTTCGCCACGCTCGATGGCAACTTTGCTGCGTTCAATCAGTTCGTGATCAAGGGCGACTTCGAGGCCGTGATCCTGAACTTCAGTTTGACGGCGTGGGCTGTCGTTGCTTGGCTGGTAGAACACGCGACTGAAATCTAGGCCGTGTGCTTTCCAGTGCTCGATACTTGTGCGTGTATCGAGTAAGTCGACACGTCCCACGAGGTCGTCGAAATTCCGGATGCCTAATTGCGCCATGATTTCGCGCACCTCTTCGGCGACGAAGAAGAAGTAGTTCACGACATGTTCAGGCTTGCCTTGAAACTTTGCGCGCAGAACGGGGTCTTGCGTAGCCACCCCGACCGGGCAGGTGTTCAGATGGCATTTGCGCATCATGATGCAACCTTCTACGACCAGCGGTGCGGTGGCAAAACCAAATTCGTCGGCACCTAACAACGCACCGATTGCAACGTCGCGACCCGTTTTCATTTGGCCGTCAGCCTGAACACGAATACGACTGCGCAGCTGGTTCAGCATCAGTGTTTGCTGCGTCTCAGCCAAACCGAGTTCCCACGGT
The DNA here is from genome assembly GCA_044350305.1 of Burkholderiaceae bacterium. Taxonomy (GTDB): domain Bacteria; phylum Pseudomonadota; class Gammaproteobacteria; order Burkholderiales; family Burkholderiaceae_B; genus Zwartia. The sequence goes on along the minus strand of JBILHV010000074.1, from coordinate 6,383 downwards.
GTCCCCGCGTGCTTGATCGAAGAAACCGGCGAGGCACCGGTGCCGCCGTCGTGTCCAGAGATCGTGACGTGATCCGCTTTCGCTTTCGCAACGCCCGCGGCAACCGTACCTACGCCAACTTCGGAGACGAGCTTGACCGAAATCGATGCTTTGGCATTGACGTTTTTGAGGTCATGAATAAGTTGAGCCAAATCTTCGATCGAGTAGATGTCGTGATGAGGTGGCGGCGAAATGAGACCGACTCCGGGCACGGAGCAGCGCAGCTTAGCAATGTACTCAGACACCTTGTGACCAGGAAGCTGGCCGCCTTCACCCGGCTTGGCGCCCTGCGCCATTTTGATTTGAATCTGATCGGCGCTGGACAGGTATTCGGCACTGACACCAAAACGTCCCGAGGCAACCTGTTTGATTTTTGAGCGCATGGAGTCGCCTGCTTGCAGGGGAACATCAGCAGCGATGCGATCAGCACCGAGCTCGGTGGCCAGCGTGGCGCCAGCGACAATACCGCTTTTTCCGGTACGCAACTCGTTGCGATAACGCAGCTCATCTTCACCGCCTTCACCGGTGTTGGATTTGCCACCAATGCGGTTCATGGCAACTGCCAAGACAGAGTGTGCCTCGGTCGAGATCGAGCCTAATGACATCGCACCCGTTGCGAAACGCTTGACGATTTCTTTGGCGGGCTCAACTTCGTCTAGCGAAATCGCGCGTGCGGGATCCACTTTGAATTCAAACAAACCGCGTAACGTCATGTGACGACGGCTTTGGTCGTTGATCAGCTGTGCGTACTCTTTGTAGGTGCGGTAGTTGTTTGCGCGCGTAGCGTGTTGCAATTTTGCGATGGAGTCTGGTGTCCACATGTGCTCTTCGCCGCGCACGCGGTAGGCATATTCGCCGCCCGCGTCAAGCGCATTGGCCAAGACGGGATCGTTGCCAAACGCGGCGCGGTGCGTGCGAAGAGCTTCTTCCGCGACCTCGAAGATCCCTATGCCTTCGATCGTGCTTGCCGTTCCAGAGAAGTACTTGTTGACCAACGCGGTGCGCAAGCCAACGGCTTCAAAGATTTGGGCGCCGCAGTAAGACATGTAGGTCGAGATGCCCATCTTTGACATCACCTTGTTCAAGCCTTTGCCAATCGCCTTGACGTAATTCTTGATGGCTTTGTCTGCGTCTTTGCCCATGGAGGCGAGCGTTTCCAGTGCAAGGTAGGGATGGATGGCTTCGGCGCCGTAGCCACCGAGTAAGGCGAAGTGATGTACCTCACGCGCTGAGCCTGTTTCAACGACCAATCCAGTGTTGGTGCGCAAGCCTTCGCGAATCAGGTGCTGGTGAATGGCCGAAGTGGCCAGCAACGCGGGAATCGCGACGTGAGCGTTGTCAACGTTGCGATCCGTCAGAATCAATACGGTTGTACCGCTTTTCACGGCGTCGACAGCGCGTGCGCACAAGGCGGCAAGGCGTGCTTCGATACCGTCCGCACCCCATGCCGCGGGGTAGCTGATGTTCAGCTCTGAGCTGCGGAACTTGTCTCCTGTTACTTCAGAGATCGCGCGAATACGCGCCATTTCTTTGAAGTCCAGAATGGGCTGTGTGACTTCAAGACGCAGAGGTGGATTGACGTTATTAATATCGAGCAGGTTTGGCTTGGGGCCAATAAACGACACCAACGACATCACCATCTGTTCGCGAATAGGGTCGATTGGTGGATTGGTGACCTGTGCAAACAACTGTCGGAAGTAGTTGTAGAACGGTTTGGCGCGGCTCGACAAAATCGCGAGTGGCGCATCGTTGCCCATGGAGCCAATGGCTTCTTCGCCCGATTCTGCCATGACTTCGAGCACGAACTTGTAGTCTTCCTGCGTCCAGCCAAAAGCCTGCTGGCGATCGAGCAAGGATGCCGGCACACCAATGGGCGCGTCAAGCTTTGCTGGGGAGGGTAATGAGTCGAGCTTGACACGCAGGCGGTCGATCCATTGCCGGTAGGGACGCGAGCTTGCTAACTGTGCTTTGATTTCAGCGTCGTCGATGATGCGACCTTGCTCAAGGTCGATCAAGAACATCTTGCCGGGTTGCAGACGCCATTTTTTGACGATACGGTGTTCGGGAATGGGCAGGGTGCCCGCTTCTGAGGCCATGATGACCATGTCATCATCGGTGATAAGGTAGCGCGCAGGGCGAAGTCCGTTACGGTCGAGCGTCGCGCCAATTTGACGGCCATCGGTAAAAGCGACGGCTGCTGGGCCATCCCACGGTTCCATCATCGCGGCGTGATATTCGTAAAACGCGCGGCGGCTAGGATCCATGTGTGTGTGCTGCTCCCAGGCTTCCGGGATCATCATCATCATCGCGTGCGCGAGTGAGTAGCCGGACATGACGAGGAGCTCAAGACAGTTGTCGAACGTTGCTGTGTCAGACTGACCTTCGTACACAATCGGGTAGAGCTTTTTGAGATCATCGCCCAGCACAGCAGACTGCATCATGCCTTCGCGCGCACGCAACCAATTGAAGTTACCTTTAACGGTATTGATCTCGCCGTTGTGCGCAATCATCCGGTACGGGTGCGCGAGTGGCCAAGCGGGGAAGGTGTTTGTTGAGAAGCGCTGATGGACGAGTGCGACCGCTGACACGGTGAGTGGATCGGCCAGATCGCGGTAATAACGACCGACTTGATCGGCGAGGAGCAAACCTTTGTAAACAATCGTTCGCACCGATGCTGAAGGGACGAAATACTCTTTGCCGTGTGCGAGGCCCATCGCTTGAATCGCGTGGCTTGCTGTTTTGCGAATCACATAGAGTTTGCGTTCTAGTGCGTCAGGCACCATCACGTCGGCGCCACGACCGATAAATAATTGACGAATCACGGGTTCACAGGCACGCACCGTGGGCGACATCGGCATGTCGGTGTCTACGGGCACATCGCGCCAACCTAATACGACTTGACCCTCAGCGCGTACTGAACGCTCGAGCTCTTGTTCGCATGCCAGACGCGAAGCGATCTCTTTTGGCAGAAACACCATGGCCACGCCATATTCACCCGGAGCGGGCAAGGTGATGTTTTGTTTGGCTAGATCTTGCCGATAAAACGCATCCGGGATTTGGATCAGAATGCCTGCGCCGTCTCCCATGAGTTTGTCCGCACCTACTGCGCCCCGGTGATCCAGGTTTTCGAGGATCTTGAGGCCTTGCTCAACGATGGCGTGCGTCTTGTTTCCTTTGATGTGCGCCACAAAGCCCACGCCGCAAGCGTCGTGTTCGTTGGCGGGTGAGTACAGCCCTTGAGCAACAGGCAGTCCCGACTGAGGGGCTGCTGAGGTGCGGGTAGTCTTGGTAGGGTGAAAACTCAAAGGAAACGTCGACATAAAAAGCTCCGAGGGCTTGCGCCATGTTGCAGTGCGAGGGCGAAACAATACGCTTGGTTTTGTGGCAGCGCAAGAAAATTAATTAGGGTGCGTCCCTAATTAATGGCCGGACAGAATTGCCTTAAATTAATTGGGGACGCACCACCGACATTGGCATTAAGCCGGCGCGGATGCCGTTTTTCTGGGTCGCCCGCGTCTCTCGGGGCGCACACGTCTGTTGGCAAGCTTGCTCAGCTCAGACAGGAAAGCGTCGTCGCCTAGAGCCCATTGCCCGATTAAGCAGGCTTGCAGTTGAGCATCTTCCGATGGGGAGTTGCCCTCTTGCAAGAGCCTTCGGTAGACCGCTTGTCGATCAAAAGGGGTGTTGCCGCAAGCCCAATAGTCTGCGTGTGGTTGTAGGCCGACTGCAGAGGCCCCTAAGCTACCGGTGTGGGCGCCTGCAGAAGACCAGCGCCACGTGTCTGCCTCAGTGACCAGACCCTCTCTGACCGGTTGGCGTTCAAGCCAAATCAAACAGGGTAAAAGCCAGCGTTGCGGCTGCGCAATGGCGGAGTGAAACCGTCCCTCGAAGACGCCGCCCGCGTGAAGCCGGCTTGCCAGATGGCGTCCGACCTGTTGAATGCTGCGGGCGAGGCTGGTTTCGTCCCCGGGTGTTGCGAGCAAAGTTAGACTGCTAGGCGTGACAACCCATCCGTGCAGCAACGTGTCGGTATCAGCCAGTGCCAATCTAAGCCAGCGCCCAATATCTGCAAACTGTAGCGAGAAGGACTGGCGAACAACGGCGTCGGCGTGGTGTGCAAAGCGGGCTTGAGCGAGCTGAGCAAAACCCTCTGCATACAGTCGGGGCAGCCTGGCCATAGCGTGCGTCAAAGCCCTAAATCAGGGCTTCTTTAGCTTGTAGAAGAGATTGGGCTCGCTGACGATGTAAATGTTGCCCTCATCATCAGTGGCGATTCCTTCAGGGCGGGGCAGAGGCTTATTTCCTTTTGTAGAAAGGGACAGCATGCCTTTGCCATCACCGCTGTCGCCATCGAGCTGAACGATGAGCTGGGATTCTTCACTCAACAGGTAAACGCGGCCGGTGGTTGGATCGACCTCGACAGAGGAGAGGTCCGTCGCGAAGGGGACATCATTGAGCCAATGACTGATGTTTTCAATCCTTAGCCCTCGGGAGTCAGCCGCTTGTAGATTGTTCAGGCCACTAATGCGGTAAAGCGCGCGCGGACTGTGCTCTTTGGACAGATACAGGCGATCGCGTTTGAGGTCATAACCCAGGCCATTAAACCCATAGTTCGCATCTTCACCTTCGGTGAAGCGCAAGACTAAGGCAAAAGCCCTAGTGACATCAAGCACTTGAGGTGTTGCGGGCACTTCCGTGATCACCACCCGGTTACGACGCCCGTTTACTAACCCGATTTTATTTCCCCCGAGCCACGCCACGCCATCGATGTCAGACATCCCTTTGACGGGGTAGGTCGCCAACACTTGGCCATCGGTTGAAAGGGCAACCAGCGCGGTGGGCTTATTAACTACCGTCCACAAGCGCTTTTGCAGGGGGTCGTAGGTCAAGCCGGAGAACTTGCCCCCCACTTGCGTGTCAACCACTTGGGGCTCGGTTGGTCCAGCATAACCAGTCAGCGTGTTGCCGCCGGATTCAGCAATCTTTTTCTCCCAGGCCGCTTGTTTAGCCGCGAGGCCTGAAATCCATCGGTAGGCCACCTGTTCAGCGTGGTAGTAGCGCACGCCGATGTAGGTCGCCCAGCCTACACCAATGACGAGTAGACAGGCCAGCAGGATCTTTGAAAGAAATTTGACTAAATCGGACATACCCAAATCCAGGGACGGACGTTACGGCTACCAATCACGGCAGCGTTGCGCCCGGAGCATGCTGAGATTAACACCCTCGCAAGAATTGCGGAACTTTTACACAAATCAATCGTCTTATTAGCACTCGCTAGCCCAGAGTGCTAAAATGGCATCGAAAGCTCCGAGGTAAGGAGCCAGTTTAATGACAACGAGTTCTACCGCTTTGATACTGCAGCCTTCACAACTCGCAATGGCGATATCGAACCCCGGCGCATTGGGGACGATTGATGCCTACATTTCGACGGTCAACCGACTGCCGATGCTCTCGGCTGAGCAAGAGAATTTGCTTGCGCGTCGTCTGCGCGACGAGCAGGACATTGCTGCGGCCCGTGAATTGGTGTTGTCGCATTTGCGTTTAGTCGTTTCGGTGGCGCGACAGTACCTTGGGTACGGCCTGCCGCATGCGGACCTGATTCAAGAGGGCAACGTTGGCCTGATGAAGGCCGTTAAGCGGTTTGATCCTGAGCGTGGCGTGCGATTGGTGTCGTTCGCCGTGCATTGGATCAAAGCAGAAATTCATGAATATATCGTCCGCAACTGGCGGATGGTAAAAGTTGCCACAACGAAGGCGCAGCGTAAGCTTTTCTTTAATTTGCGTAGCATGCGCCCTGATGGGCAAACCCTCGATCCCCGTCAAGTTGACGAAATTGCGGCCAACCTAAAAGTCCGCCAAGAGGACGTACGTGAGATGGAAGTGCGTATGTCTGGGCGTGAAATATCGCTCGAAAACCAGAACGACGATGACGACGTGTACGCGCCCATTGCCTACCTGTCAGACAACGGCCATGCGGATCCCGCGCAAGTTCTCGCTCGGCGAGACGCGGACGCCCTGCATGGCAGCGGTTTGGAAAAGGCGCTTGAGCAACTCGACGAGCGCTCACAGCGCATCGTTCGCGCGCGCTGGTTGCAAGATGAGGGCGGCGCAACCTTGCACGACTTGGCTGCAGAGTTTGGCGTATCCGCTGAACGTATCCGTCAAATCGAAGTCGCTGCGATGAAAAAAATGCGGGTGGCGCTAAGCGCTTAATTTTCGGGCGCGCGGCGCCATAAGTCTTCGGTCAATACGATCGAGGCCTCAAGCGTAAAGTCGCCTGCCACCAGCATTTCATAGACCGTTTTCGGCGCAAAACAGTCTATCTCCATCACCTCACCATCCCG
>JBILHV010000073.1:0-7091 GCA_044350305.1 Burkholderiaceae bacterium | reverse complement strand
CTGCCGGGTGAGCAAACGCACTTTTCAACCCCCGGCGTTTCTGCGCCAATGTATCTTGAGTGGGTAAAGGATCGCATTGCTGGCAAACCGTTACCAAACGGTTGTCCGAAAGGCTAGGTATCGATTCGCATAGTATTAGTCATACACGTGACAGTAACTTTCAAGTCATCTCTATCGATCCTAGCATCAGAAGAAAGGGGCTGGCGTACCCTCCTTAGGACTAGGTCGTGGCTAGGCGCGTGTGAGCGCTTCAATGATTTGAATACTTTTAGCTGAGATTCCAAACTCTGCCACTAAATCTTCACGCCTTCCAATTTCAAAATCATCAAATTCAAAACCGGGCGCCACGGCACAACTAACTAGGCAGAAGTCATTTTCGTGTATTGGTTTGGCAGCAAACCACGTGTTAGCAGGTATGGTGGCTTGTAAATTCATTGGAGCGGTCCCGATCTGTACCTTTTGCAATAATTTATTTTCATCGAAAAAATAAATTAGCGCATCACACCCTAGGTGGAAATACCAGGTTTCGTCCGATTTAATACGGTGCCAGGCGGAAAAATCCTTTCCGGAAAGCAGGTAATAAATACTGGTGTAGGCACTTTTATCGCCGGAACCTTTCGAGTCCGCAACGATGGTTTCCGATCGATGCACTTCCCGATAAAAGCCACCCTCTGGATGTGGCTTAAGCTTAAGGGCATCGATGACTTTATGGATATCCTGCATCACGGCGGTCTACCTTATGAGATATCAGCTAGCTTATATTGTGCTCGCTTGAGTATATTCTGCAAACTTTTAAACAATAAAGTGCGCACTCAACTCCCTGATGCGCTCATCAAGGTAGTAGCCGCCATATTCGGTGTAGTGCAAAAACTTTTTCTTGCAACTGCCACACTCAAGAATGTCTGATCGATTGTAGGGATGATGTTGGATCGAGATGGGGGCATCTTCGGACCAAAAATTGGTTCCATCTGGATGGTACTCATCCCAGCTTTCCTGAGCACCTTCAATACGGAGCGTTCCCACAATACGAAGTTTGCTAAGATCGAAATAACCCGGTTTCGATATCCAACCCGTGCAAGAGAGCGAAGAACACTCCGAGCAGCCCACAGCGGCTTTGGGCGACTTGGCGATGTCTAATAACTGCTCTCTACTTAATTCTTTCATCACTTCAGCAGACTCTCAAATTAATCGTTTCATTTTCTGATTAACATCTAAGAAATTCAATTGGAGTTCTTAATGCTTTTAGTTACCTCGATCATTACTGCCATTCTAACTGCCATCTTTATTAAGCTGTCATTTGCGGTGATCGGTCTGAGAAGAAAAAAGAAAGTTGGCCTTGGTAGCGTCGGACTGGTGGGATAGAGACGCCGATAGAAGTAAGCTCGACATTCTGGCGAGGATTTCCCTCCCTAGTATTCATGCAGGTTTTTTGGAATTATTCGTATGGAAATCAAGGTTAACTTTCTCGATAAGCTACGTCTTGAAGCAAAGTTCGATGATTTCACGGTGATCGCGGATCAACCCATTCGATACAAAGGGGATGGCTCAGCTCCGGGCCCTTTCGATTATTTCCTGGCCTCCTCTGCCTTATGCGCAGCGTATTTTGTAAAGCTATATTGCGACACCCGCAAAATCTCCACTGAGAATATTCGTCTCTCACAGAATAATATTGTGAGTCCAGAGAATCGTTATCAACAGATTTTTAAAATTCAAGTTGAATTGCCAGATGATATCTCTGCTCATGATCGTCAGGGGATTTTGCGCTCGATTGAGCGGTGTACGGTCAAGAAAGTCGTGCAGGCCGGCCCAGAATTTATCATTGAAGCAGTCAAGAACCTTGACGCAGATGCGCAAGCTCTTCTGGCTCTAGGATCTGTTTCTGGTGCGAGCACCTATATTGCTGGCAAGGATCTACCGCTTGAGCAAACGATTGCACAGATGTCTGGTTTGCTAGCAAATCTCGGCATCAAAATCGAAATAGCTTCGTGGCGCAATCTGGTTCCCAATGTGTGGTCCTTGCATATACGTGATGCCCACTCACCGATGTGTTTTACCAACGGGAAAGGCGCCACCAAAGAAAGTGCGTTGGCATCCGCTTTAGGCGAATATATCGAACGGCTGAGTAATAATCATTTTTATGCTGGGGCATTTTGGGGAGAAGACATCGCAAATGAAGCCTTCGTTCATTACCCCAATGAGCGCTGGTTCAAGGCAGGAAAAGGCGATTCGCTGCCAAAAGAGATTCTGGATGACTATTGCCTAGAGATCTTCAACCCCGACGGTGAATTGCGTGGCTCGCATTTGGTGGACACCAATTCCGGGAATGTGCAGCGCGGTATCTGTTCACTGCCTTACGTGCGGCATTCAGATGGCAGGACTATTTACTTTCCTTCCAACCTAATTGAAAACCTCTATGTCAGCAACGGCATGAGTGCCGGCAACACGTTGGCTGAAGCGCAAGTGCAATGCCTATCCGAGATTTTTGAACGCGCGGTCAAACGAGAAATTTTAGAAGGCGAACTTGCTCTACCCGATGTGCCCCAGGAGGTACTCGCAAAGTATCCGAACATTCTTTCCGGCATTCGTGAGTTAGAAAACCAGGGCTTTCCAATTCTGGTAAAGGATGCGTCGCTAGGGGGGATATACCCCGTGATGTGCGTGACGTTAATGAACCCACGAACAGGTAGTGTATTCGCCTCCTTTGGTGCCCACCCATGTTTTGAGGTGGCGCTAGAAAGAAGCTTGACAGAGCTTCTACAGGGGCGCAGCTTAGAGGGCTTGAACGACCTACCGCCGCCGACTTTTTCAAGTGAAGCGGTGACAGAGCCAAATAATTTTGTTGAACACTTTATCGATTCCAGCGGCATTGTGTCCTGGCGTTTTTTCAGCGCAAAACCAGCTTACGATTTTATTGAGTGGGATTTCACTGATCAGGGCACGCTCTCTAACATCAAGCAGGCCGATGCGTTGCTTGGTATCCTCCAACAGATGGGCAAAGAGACCTATATGGCGGTGTATGACCAGTTAGGGGCGATTGCATGTCGAATCTTGGTGCCTGGCTATTCTGAGATTTATCCAATAGAGGATCTGATTTGGGACAACACCAATACCGCTTTGCTATTCCGTACGGATATTTTGAACCTGACACGCCTAGATGGTGCCCAGCTAAGTGCGCTACTTGAGCGCCTTGAGAATAGTGAACTCGATGAGTATGGCGACATCGCCACCTTAATCGGTATTGAATTTGACGAGAACACTCCTTGGGGTCAGCTCACGGTTCTGGAGTTAAAGCTATTAATTCAACTCGCCCTACAGCGCTTTGAGCAAGCGCATGTGTTAGTAGGCGCCTTTCTACAGTACAACGACAATACGATCGAGCGTAGATTGTTTTATCAGGCGGTCAGCGCGGTATTAGAGATTTTGCTTGATAGCGAGTTGCAGCTTGATGATTACATCGTTAACTTCCGAAGGATGTTTGGCGATCAACGGATGGATGCTGTGCTTGGGTCGGTGGATGGAACGGTGAACTTCTACGGGCTCACTCCGACCAGCACAAAACTTGAAGGTCTGGACAGGCACCACCGCTTAATAGATAGCTACAGAAAACTGCATGCGGCTCGTGCGTCTGTTTAAATGACGCATGGTGATAGCAGCTTACATGGCTGTCCTAGTTTGGGCATTATTCATCCATGTAAGGATAATTTTTTTATGCGATTTCGAAAAGGTTCGTTTATATGAAACGGAGAAATTATTTAATCAAGGCGACTTTATTCATCGCTATCAGTGTAGTTAATTTTGCGTATGCCTCAGAAGATTGGCAAGAGGGCGGGTCTACCATTGGCTGTGCTTGGGCAAAAGATATCCCTGGTGCGAAAATCATTGCAGGAAAAGCCGCGCCAACTGTTATCCTAAATTTTTATTCTGATTCGAAGGGCAAGACTTTAATTAAATCTATCGCTGATGACCGTAATTTTTATTTTGCTATTGCGAAGCATGGGCAATTTGCGAAACTAAAATTAAATGATAGCGCTGTGGGCTGGGTTTCTGTAAAACAGCTAGAGTTTGGTGCTTTAAGGAATTGCAATTTAAATTAAAGGCCATCGGTTTGAAACAAGCGGTCCTACACGTCGAATCGATACAATATGCCCATGAAGAATGAAACTAAAGGAATGTTGATCGGCTTCATTGGGGTGGCAATATTTAGCCTCACTTTGCCGTTCACTCGCATCGCCGTTCAGGAGATGAGTCCTTTTTATATATCGTTTGGTAGAGGTGTACTCGCTGGGGTATGCGGCGCTCTATTATTGTTGGTAACCAAGTCGCCACTCCCTACCAGATCCCAGTTTAAAAAATTGCTGGTCACTGCATTTGGCGTGGTGTATGGATTCCCAATCTTCACATCCTTGGCAATGCAAACCTTGCCTTCGGCACATAGCGGAATCGTTCTTGGAATTTTGCCTTTAGCAATGTCGGCAATGGGGGCCCTGCGATTCCGCGAAAGGCCCTCCTTTGCCTACTGGATCACGGCCGTATGTGGAACGCTACTCGTTTTAGTCTACTCAATGATTGATGGCGGCGGCAGTCTCGCCTTTGGCGATGTTTGGTTATTACTCGCCATCGTTACAGCTGCGATTGGCTATAGCGAGGGCGGCAAACTGGCTGAAGAAATGGGCGCAACGAAAGTGATTAGTTGGGCCGTGGCAATGACTTTGCCTGTCAACATTCCTGCCGCCTATTTTTTTGCCAATACGGCTTTGATCGATTTGTCAGCCAGTGTTTTCATTTCATTTTTGTATACGGGCTTGTTTTCAGCTTTCATCGGTTTCTTCTTCTGGTACCGAGGTATTGCCATGGGTGGGGTAGCGCGGGTTGGACAAGTTCAACTATTACAGCCATTTCTGACTTTAATAGGTGCCTATTTTTTACTCGGCGAGCCTATCACTCTGTTGAATGTGGTTTTTGCTATTGCAGTGTTGGTTGTCGTTCTTATCGGCAGAAAAACTAACATTCAAGCTAAATAGAGCGACATAGCTCTAGCTCCGATTGGCGTTGTTCGTCGCAGCAATAGCAATGTTCTTTTCAATCCTCTGGATGCGTTCCGCTTGTAAAAGAAGCACCTTCTCGACAATCTCAGGTCCAGCTTTTGTGGGCGTGCCACAACTAAAGGGAGGCTGTGGATCATATTCAAGAGCAAGTTGAATTCTTTTCGCGACCTCTTCCCCGGCAATTTCTGCGGCAAGTGTCAATGCAAAATCAATTCCAGCCGTGACGCCTCCGCCGGAGAAATGATTACGGTCTCTGACAACTCGCGCGTCAACCGCTTGTGCGCCGAACCTTTCAAGATAGCTACCCCACATCCAATGGCAGGCAGTCTTGTAGCCGTCCAGTAAACCTGCTGCGGCAAGGATTAAGGATCCATTACAAACTGACGTGATGTATTTGGCGTGTTCACTTTGTTGACGCAGAAAATTCAGTGTCTCTTGATCCACCATTTGCTCGTTAATGCCAGAGCCCCCTGGAACACACAGCACGTCGAGCTGCGGGCAGTCAGCGAACGTAGTCGTGGGGTTTATCGTAAAACCAACATCGGTTAAAACCGGCTCAATTGATTTCCATATCAAATGGACTTTGGCGTCCGGGATTCGACTTAAAACTTGGGCAGGACCCGTCAAGTCGAGCTGTGTGAGATTCGGGAATAGTAAAAAACCGATATGGATTGACATATGCTTTTGATGATCCTTTCTTTATATGGATGGCAGGATTTTCCCGGTCGCTTGACCGAAGTTTAGTCTTGGATACCCTTGTTTGAGGCACTCGGCTTGCAAGATAATCTCGTCACCGTCTTCTAGAAACTTACGCTCTTGTCCCCATGGTAGTGTGACCGCCCGAGTAGCGCCAGCGCTTAGCTCATTAAAGGATAAGGCCTGATCAGGGTTAGGGCCCGACATCGTTCCCGTACCAATCAAATCACCAGGCTGTAAGTTACAACCATTCACGGTGTGATGGGTGATGAGCTGAGATAAAGTCCAGTATGCATGACATAAATTACTATGCGCCAACAATGCCGGTGGGTGTTTGGCTGCACGTGATTGCTCTGTTGACATCAATGCTCGCAGACTAATGTCATACACCCCACCTTGTTTGGTTGCTTCGTTCATCAAATAAGGTAAGGGCTGCGGATCCGTCGCGGGGCGATTAAAGGGCAGCCGAAAGGGCTCGAGCGCCTCGCGGGTGACGATCCATGGCGAGATCGTCGTGGCAAAACTTTTGGCTAAGAAAGGTCCTAGTGGCTGAACTTCCCAGGCCTGAATATCACGCGCTGACCAATCATTCAGAATACAAATACCAAAAATATGCTCATCTGCCTGGTCAATCGAAATGCGTGTGCCTTGCGCGTTACCTGGCCCCACAAACATGCCCATTTCCAGCTCAAAATCCAGCCGCTTACTTGGGCCGAAACTTGGTGCTTCGTCCCCATGCGCAGGGCGTGACTGGCCAATTGGACGCACCACTTCATGACCTGACATCACCACACTTGATGCACGACCATGGTAGCCGATAGGCAGCCACTTAAAATTCGGCAACAACGGCGCATCGGGGCGCGAAATCTTGCCTCCAGCCGTGGCGTGATAAATCGAAATATAGAAATCTGTATAGTCGCGGATGTGTGCAGGCAGGCTGTATTCCGCCTGAGCTTGGGGGATCAACACGCGCGTGATTTCAGCTTGTAAGCTGCTGCCAACGCGTACGGCGCGCGACAGGGCCAACCTCAAGTCTGTCCAGTGCGCATTGCCCAGCGCCATCAGCGCATTGAGCGTGGGTTCCGTACAGGAATTGAGTGCTTCAGCGGCCAAACCAGAGAAAGGTTTGATTGCAGCCAGTTGAGCTAAGTCAATGATCTGATCGCCTAATGCGACGCCTGGTCGATAGGCCTCGAGGCGGCCGGCTCGGCGAAACACAGCGAAGGGCAAATGCTGGACCGGAAATCCGATAGCGGAGTCGTTAGCACTCTCGAGCCAACTCGTTAGGCTAGGATCGTGTGTTTCATTCAGCATATTTATCTTGTGTCTTAGTATCAAAATCGCTCGCAT
>JBILHV010000072.1:0-7128 GCA_044350305.1 Burkholderiaceae bacterium | reverse complement strand
CACAGGCGGGCTATCGGGCGACTGCCGCAAGCTATCGTCAAACGATTACCGTTGCCATTCAGGAAACCCAAGACGCAATGAGCAGTGTGCAACAACTTGATCGCGCGCGCGGCAAGCAAGATGAGGCTGTACGCAACCTCAACAAAGCCTATCAAATCAGTGCGATTCGCTACCGCGAGGGTCTAGATACTGCACAAACTTTGGCCCTTATCCAGCAAAACCAACTCACTGCGCAACGCATAAAGTGGCAGATGCATGGTGGGCAGTTTTTAGCTAATATCGCTCTCGTTAAGGCGCTAGGCGGTGGTTGGTATGGGTATAAAGACCTCAAGCCTGAGCTATCCGCAAACAGCCAAAAATAGAAATACCGTTTCTTCCCAAAACTCTCTCTAAAAATATATAGGGATGCACGAAGCATGTTAATTTTTGCCAGCACCGTTTTTCTGTCAGCCTTTCTACTTTTTCAGATCCAACCGATTGTTGCCAAAATGATTCTCCCTTGGTTTGGGGGTTCATCATCGGTCTGGAGCGTCTGCATGGTTTTTTTTCAAGCGGAGCTCTTACTTGGCTACGCCTACGTGCATTGGTTACATGAAAAACTAACCCCACACCGACAAGTACTCGTTCACGTCAGCTTGCTCGCCTTAAGCTTGCTCATGTTGCCTGTTGCGGCAGACCCCGCCTGGAAAGGCGATGCACTGACAGACCCAAGTTGGGCGGTCTTTGTTGTGCTCACGATCGCCGTTGGCGCGCCCTATCTGATGTTGTCCACAACGGGTCCGCTGATGCAAGCTTGGTACGCCTTAGCGTTCACAAAGTCAGGCACAGAGATCAAGCCCTACCGACTTTACGCGCTATCAAACCTTGCCTCCATGCTGGCTCTGCTCTCATATCCTGTCGTGATTGAGCCGTTTTTTGCAGTCCAGTATCAAGCCAATATGTGGTCTATTGGCTATGCCGTGTTCGCGCTTGGGGCTCTATTGACAGGGCTCGTTGTCTGGAAGAGTCACGCCTCGCAACAAACCACCAAACAATTGGATACGACTCCTGTTGCGCGCCCATCCTTTAGCGAATGCTTACTGTGGATCGGCCTAGCGGCCACTGCATCGATTCTGCTTTTAACCTTGACGCAACAGTTGACGAACGATGTTGCGCCTGTGCCGTTCCTTTGGGTGTTGCCACTCAGCATCTACTTGCTGAGCTTCATCCTGTGCTTTGACGCGCCACGCTACTACGTCCGCTCAGCCTTTCTCATTGCGCTACCGATCGCTTTACTCACGGTGGACTTCGTGATGACGAACGGCCAGAGCGTTCCCGTCATGGTGGCGCTCTTATCTATTTCACTTTTCGTATTTTGTATGGTGTGTCACGGAGAACTCGTGCGTCGCAAGCCTCCTGTGCGACATCTCACCTTGTTCTATCTCATGCTTTCTGTAGGTGGCGCGCTCGGCGGAACCTTTGTTGGGCTCATCGCACCCGTCGTTTTCAATTCATATTTTGAATTACCGATTGGCTTGTTTCTTTGCGCAACCCTGACCACGATCGTGGTCTGGCGAGAAAGCCCAAAGGCTTTGCGCATCGCGATTGCGATTGCGTTAGTGCTCTACAGCGCTCGACTGATTCACCTCTCGCTCGAATACGTCACCGGATATCGGGTCGTCATGCGCAATTTCTACAGCCAGTTACGTGTGGAAGATGTACCGACCGCACATGGCATCAAACGCATCATGCGCCATGGAAATATTATTCACGGCGAACAATATCTCGATGACGCCTTACGTCGCAAACCGACCGCTTATTACTGTCCGCAATCTGGTGTCGGTCTCGCACTGAATAGTCTAAGCAGCGCACAGCCACAGAAAATTGGAGTCGTCGGTTTGGGTGTTGGCACGCTTGCCACCTACGGACGCGCAGGCAATGAGATGCGCATGTACGAAATCAACGACCAGGTTGTAGATGTCGCGCTAAGCGAATTCACATACCTCAGCGACAGTCCCGCAAAAATGGTGAATGTTCTTGGCGATGGCCGCTTAATGCTAGAGCGCGAACCCCCTCAACAGTTTGATTTGCTCGCCATGGATGCGTTTTCTGGTGACTCGATCCCAACGCACCTACTGACGCTCGAGGCCATGAAGATCTACCTCGGTCACATGAAACCTGACGGGATTCTCGCGGTACACATCACCAATCAATACTTGGATCTGCAACCTGTCATGGCGGCTATCGGACAACACTACGGCAAAGTCGCCCTGATGTATAACCTTGCACGAAATCCGGCTGAGCCTTTTTGCCGTCACACAATTTGGGTCTTGCTGATGTCTCCAGAGCGTGCAGCAACGCTGCCGAAAGAACTGCACGGTGGCGTGAAGCTGGATCCTCGCCCAGGCTTTAAGGCGTGGACGGATGGCTTTTCAAACTTACTTGATATTCTTAAATAGCGCCGCGCTAGGGCTTCGCTAGTCTTTGCAGGATTGCCTGGTTTAGTCGGGCGACGTTGCCGATTACCGCACCACTCTGAGCCAAATCTAGTGGCTTGGTGCCTACCTGCAATTTTGCTTGGGGGCTATTTCCAATCGTCAACGAAGCGACTCGATCGAGTTCGACATCAATTGACTGACCCGCCTGAAAGATGCGCTCATTACGACGACCATCTGTCGTGATGAGCGAGGCCCAACACTCACCCACGAACACGATACGCAGGGTTGTGCTCTTCAAATTTTCAAATTGATCTGAAGAAGTCCCCGTTGCAGGCTCAGCGCCAGCAACGGAGGGTTCTGGGGCAACGGGAGTGGGGACTGGCGTGGGGGCTTGATTGGGGGCTGGAGCTAGGGCTAGACTTGCCGTTGCTGGGGAGGGTTCAGGCACCTTACCCTCTGCACCGGTTGGTGTCGGGGCAACGGCAACTGCCTGTGCAGCTTGAGCGCTCGGCGACGCAGTTGGCACCACAGCATCTTGTGATGCCGAACCCGCCGTCGCAACTGTCTGGTCCGAAGCGGATACGAACACTTGTTCGGCCTCAGCGTTCTCAGAACCACTCAACCACCCACCGTCTACGATAAGCGCGAGCACGATGATCCCGACAATTACAGCAACACCACCTGCCACAATATAAATAGGTTGCTTTTTTGTATGTGAATCTGCCGGTGCAGGCCCATGTCCAGCCTTGTACAACTGTGCAACACCTAATGCGGATGACGAAACGGCCTGCAGGCTCGCAGTCTCGAGTTGCTGCAGCTTGTCATTGATAATCAAATCACGGCCGAGGCCAAGATAGAACAAGTAGCCTTTGAGCGCATGCACATAACGGCGTTCGTGATGAAAGGAGTCCATCGTGCCTGCTTCGAGGTTGAGCACTTGACTAGGAGAGAGTATCAAGCGCTTCGCAACATCTCCGATCTCTTTTTGCTGCTTCAGTCGTGCTTGACGCAAAAGCATCCCAAGCTCGACGCGCATTGAAGCGCCGAGATCGAGTGCATCTATTTTTTGGTCAATAGTATCCAAGTGGTTTACCTAAAATCAGTTCCACATCATAATTCAAATTAAAGCGTTTTTAGGTCTCGGGCAACTAGTTTAGAGATGTAGCCTGCCGGACTATCCATTTCATGTAAGACCGAATAATGGTTTAAACCAGGCAGTTCATGCAGCCCGACACGACAACCCATAGACTTTAAGTGCGCAGCCATCCGAGTGGACTCACCAATCCAGTCGCGAGGCTCCGCGCCGCCCACCACGACTTCATAATCGACGTTCGCGGCGAAGGGATGTCGAACAGGGCTCAAGGCAAGTACGTCGGCAGGTTGTAAATGGACCTCATCGTTCACGCTGATTTCCAGCACGGGCTCGATATCGAACACGCCACTAATTAAGTAGGCCTTTTTGATCGCGTGTTGCTTTAACTGAAAATCAGCACCAGTCTGCGCCAGGGTCGCAGCAATAATATGTGCGCCCGCCGAGTGACCCGACACCAATATCTTATTGCCATCCACGCCCCAAGCGGCAGCCTGCTGAGCCACCCACTGCAGCCCACGACGCGTTTGATCAACAATCTGGGCAACCGTCACAGCCGGACACAGGTCGTAGTTCATGACAACAACCGAGCAACCCAAGGGCACTACCCCATTCACGACAAAGGAATAGTCCTTTTTATCGCGAGCCCGCCAATAACCCCCATGAAAGAAAACCATGACAGGTGCATTAGGCTGACCGCAATGAAAAAAATCAGCCGTCTCAAGCGGACCTGTTCCGTAGCGCAAGTCATACACCCCTTTGAACCGCTCGCGCGCTACTTGACTCGACCGAGCACCGAGCTCTGTGTACGTCGCCAATTGCTCAGGCGTAATGGTCGTGCGTGGGTTGTATTGTTTTTCTATTGCTTCATTCATGGGGCTATCCCTCGTCAATGATGATGAATTATCTTGATGCGCGATTATGGACTAACTGCCCAGCCACCGCCAAGTGCCTTGAATAAGTCGACTCCAGCCTGCAGCCGCAACGAGCGATTAATGACGAATGCCAAGTTCGCGTCGTTCGCAGCCCGCTGCGCCTCCAAGACATTGAGGTAGTCTACATAACCCGCCTCATAACGTAAGGCAGCCAACTCTTGCGCCTTGGTCGCGGCCTGCACTTGTTGGGTTAAAAACTGCTCGGTTTCAAGCGTTTGACTGACCGACACCAGGGCATCACTGACTTCACCAAAGGCCCCCCGAATGGTCTTGACATAGTTACCCAACACTTCTTGTCGCTGAGCGTTTGCAAAATCAAGTCTGGCCTGCAAGGCACCCCCAGTAAAAATAGGCTGCAACAGACCAATGCTCGCTGACCACACAGCACTGCTTCCCGACAAAAATGCGCTGAAATCAACACTTTGCGCGCTAAACACGCCAGTCAAAGAAAATGTCGGGAAGAAATTAGCTGTTGCCACACCTATCCGTGCGTTAGCCGCCGTCAATTCCTGTTCGACGCGATTAATGTCCGGACGACTTTCAAGGATGGTCGATGGCAGCCCGGTTGGCGGTACCGGCGGAGTCGGCAACGACCTTACGTCCAACGGCTCAAGCTTGAGATCCAATTTTCCGGTCAAGACGCCCAATTGGTTTTGCGCCACCGCACGCTGACGTGTAAGTTCAGACAACGTCGCCTGTGAGGCCGATCGGGCAGCAAGCGCCTGGTTCACATCAATCGGCGATACGAGGCCTCCGGCCAACTTAGCACGAGCGACACGCAACGTATCTGCTCGGGTTTGCACCGAGTGACTCACCACAATAATTTGCGCATCAAGGGAGCGCAGGCGCATATAAGTATTACTCACCAGCGCTGAAACGGTTAGCGCGATACTGTCGCGATCATAGGCGCTTGCAGTCGCAAGTGAACTCGCCGATTCAATATTACGTCTTACCCTGCCCCAAACATCCAGTTCGTAAGAGGTCACCAAACCAAGTTGTGAGGTATTTGTTTGCAATCCAATGCCTGAGGGGCTTACCGATGTTCCCGTCGCCGCCCGTGTGCCAGAACCCGTCATATTCAAACTTGGATACTGTGCAGCGCCCGCTTGGCGCGCCAAGGCTTCAGCTTGGGCCAAGCGACCCAACGCGATTTGAAGATCCGCGTTTTCAGTGCGTGCCCTGTCGACCAGCTGATTTAAGGTCTGGTCCCCAAACTGCGTCCACCAGTCCTGCTTAACCGTCACACTCGCCATTGCAGTTGACGATAAGACGGGCGTGACAACATCACCGGTATTAAACCCTTTGGGCAACTCAATCTCTGGACGTTTATAGTCAGGCCCCAGAAGACAACCGCTCAAGCAAAGCAAAACCAAAGCAGCACTCAGCGCACGCATCGGACTCATGGCTTATTTCCTGCGTCAACATCAGATAACGCGGCACTGCGCTCAGCTGGCTTGGCCTCTGCAGTCTTTTGCTTGCGCGACAACCAGGTATAGAACATCGGCACAAAGATCGTCGCAATGAAGGTCGATACCAGCATCCCACCAAATACGCCCGTGCCCATTGATTTGCGAGCTGCCGCACCGGCGCCACTTGAAATCACCAAGGGGAAAACACCCAAAATAAAAGCTAATGACGTCATCACAATGGGTCGGAACCGCTGCTTGGCGGCAAGCATGGCGGCATCAATGCTATTGAGACCTTGCTCCCGTTTCTGGGCTGCAAACTCCACAATCAAAATCGCATTCTTGGCAGACAAACCCACCAATACAATCAAACCAATTTGAAAATAAATATCATTGGGCATGGAGCGCACCAACACAGCAAGCAGCGCGCCAAACACAGCAAACGGTACTGCCAAGAGCACTGCAATTGGCAAAGACCACCGCTCGTACTGGGCAGCCAAGATCAAGAACACCATAATGATGCCAAATGTGAACGCTAACCCAGAAGCCGTACCGGTGCGGATCTGCTGATACGCTTGACCCGCCCAAGCCAACTCGTAGCCGTTGGGCAGGGTTGCTTCTGCCACGCCCTGCACCACCTTGATTGCGTCGCCAGAGCTCACTCCAGGCGTCGCGCTACCAAGAACCTTCGCGGCGAGAAAGCCATTGAAACGCTCAAGTTGTTCCGGACCGACAAGAGTCGATACCGTGATCAAGGCCGAGATCGGCACCATGCTGCCATTGTCGGCACGCACATAGAGTTGGCCCAAATCGGTCGGGGTTGCACGGTACTGCGAGTCCGCCTGCATCTGCACGCGATACGTGCGTCCATTCAAGTTGAAATCGTTCACATAGAGTGAACCCATTAGTGCCTGCAAACTAAAATACACATCAGACACTGGGATACCCAACGAAAGCGCTTTGGCCTCATCCACCTCAACATAGAGCTGAGGAGAAGTTGGTCTAAAAAAGGTATTGATCCCCGTTAATGTTGGTTGCTTCTTAAGCTCTTCAATAAAATTATTGGTGACGAGCGCCAAGTTACTCACAGAGGGTTCGCCTTTTGACTGCACATAGAATTCAAAGCCCCCAGCTGAGCCTAGACCACGAATAGGTGGGGGATTGAACACCAACGCCATGCCATCGGGAAGCGTCATACCTAGACCCGTAAATTTCTTCGCGAGCTGATCTGAGGACGATTCGCGTTGATCCCAATCCTTAAGAGGGATAAAAACCGTGCC
>JBILHV010000071.1:0-7245 GCA_044350305.1 Burkholderiaceae bacterium | reverse complement strand
GAACAACGGGTGTGTCGTTCTCAATCGTGGGGAGATCAACATAGACGACTGCCGTACGTGCCTGCATATCAACAGTGGGACCAATTACACGGACGTTACCGAGTAATGGGGCGGACTCTTTTCCAAAGCTAGCGGGATGGACTCGGACGGGCATTCCAACTCGAATCCGATCCAACTCTTCGGACACCACGTCTGCGCGCCACTCAAGCCTGCGCTGCCGCAGCATTTTGAATAACTCAGTGCCTATCGGAACCACGGCCCCCACGCTTACTTGTCGGGCTGAGATCACACCGTCGTCTGGCGCGCGAACCTCTGCATACAGTAGGCGTAAGTTTTGCACTTGCACTTGCGCGCGCACAGCCTCGAGTCTCGCCTTCGCCGTTTGTTCAGCTGTCAGATACTGACTGATCTGCTGGGCAGACAAGGCACCGGAATTTTTCAGACTACGGGCACGCCCGGCATTAGCCTGCGCTTCGGCCAAGGCGGCGACCGCTTCGGCTTCTTGTGCCTTCTGTACGGCCAGATCTGCCAAGACCGTATCGGTCGCAAACATTGCAAGCACTTGATCCCGTTTGACGATGTCACCTACGTTTACGCGAACGTCAGCAACACGTAACCCACCCACCTGCGACCCCACCGAGGCTTCTTGCCATGCCGCAATATTGCCATTGGCTCGTATCGTTACACCCATCGACAGCCAATGCGGCTTAGCCACTGAAATAGTCAATGCAGGGCGAACCGCAGGCGATGCAAGCTGCGCCATCGCGAGATTCGCTTGCAGACAAACTAAACTCAAGAGGCTTGCAGCCAAAAAATTCTGCATCGTTCGTGTCCATTTCATGGTTGAGCCTTCGTCTTTAGTAGATCGACGGGGGTAGATTTCGCCGTCTGCAATGTGTTGAGCGAATCCGAGGCAGTCCAACCGCCACCGACGGCACGGTACAGCGCAATAAATGCATTGACGCGTTCGCGTCGGACTGTCGCCAAAACATTATCCGCATTAAAGGAAAGCCTTCTTGTTTCCTCAAGATCGAGAATGCTTGCCAAGCCGAACTTGTATTTCTCTTGCATCGCACGCAAAGATGCGTGATAGCCCCTCGACGCTTTCAAGGACTCTTTTTCACGGATATCTAGACTACTTAATCGAACCAAAGCCTCTTCTACTTCCCGCACCGCGCGTCGAGCTTGCGTACGATAATTGTTCGCTGCGACCTCATAGGCCGTAATCGCAGTGTCAACGTTTGCAGCGCGCCGGCCCGCATCAAATATCGGGAGAGTCAAGGACGGCCCGATCGACCAAGACGTTGCATTAATAGAGCCCGCACTTGTCTCAAACCCTAAAGGGCCAATATTTCCGAGCAGTGATAGCCTGGGATATCGTTCCGCTTCGCGCACGCCAATCTCTGCACTGGCAGCCGCGACGTCACGCTCGGCTGCGGCGATATCGGGGCGCTGTGACAATACTTGGGCAGGAACCTGCTTAAGCGCGGGCATCGCAGGCCTGGGGAGTTTGGATGATTGCGTCGCTAGCTTCGCGCGCAGATCAACTTCAACCAGGCCTGTCACGGCTACAAGTGCCTTGATCAGGATATCGCAATCGGCAGACTGTGCTGCGACACGACTTTGGCCCTCGGCAGCACTTGCACTGGCTAGGGAAGCTGCTGCAGGAGACTGAAACCCTGACTCTGAAAGCTTTTGAGTCAAGTCCGCCGTTTGCACACGCGACGTTAAATCAGCACGGGCGAGCGCCGCTAGCTGTTCGCAGCCGCGAAAGTTCGTATACATATTGGCAATGTCTGCGGACACTGAAATCCTGGCCTCATGCCAATTGGCTACCTGCGCCTCGAGCCGCGCTCGCGCGGCTTCATTGGCACGCGACAATCCACCAAACAAATCAATCTCCCAACCAAGCTGCAGTTGAGCTTGCGTGGTGGTCGCCACAATGATGGGGCCACCCAACTGAAACGTGCCACGCGTACCGACCGCCGCAGCATTGATCGTTGGCACCGCTGCCGCATTCGCTGTCACGAGTACCGCACGCGCTTGCGCAATGCGCAGTGCGGCCCCCGCCATGGACTGACTTTGCTGTTGAGCGGAATCTATTAGCTCGAGTAGGACGGGGTCATTAAATTGTGACCACCAATTTCCCAAGGCGACAAGATCCCCTCCGTGTGGCAACGGCTGCTGCCAAGCGACAGGCGCGCTCGGAACTCTCGTTGCTTGTTCTTGGTGATAATTAGGCCCGACCTTAATACAGCCTGAAACCACAACCACAAGAAATAAAGCGCAAAGCCTAAACACCCAAATCATCATTTATCTCAATCAACCGCTTATTCCTAAGTAAAACTATGCGTGCGGCGCAATAACCGTCAACGTGCAGAGTGCGCTAGGATAACAAATTGGGTGGTAAATACTCAAAAATCCTAACAAAAACAAACGCGAATGCCGACGCTACTAGGGACTATGCGCATCGAGATTGATCAAGACGAATCGATCGGAGGTATCGCCTGATCTAGTGGCTCTGCGCGGTGGATTCGGGCATAGCGGGTGGCTTGGCAAACCAGAATAAGGCGGTGCCTGCGCCTGAGATTAGCGCAAGTACCGTAAAACCGAAGCGATAATCCCCCGTCGCATCACCCATGATGCCCGCCATTAACGGACCAGATATCTGACCGAAGGCTGTCAGCAACGCAGACAAGCCGAGAATCATTCCGATCGATTTGCGCCCGAAGTAGTCAGCACGAATAGCCTGCATAAAAGGGCCTCGGATACCCCAAGCTAAGCCGTGAAAAACCGCAAACAACACCAGCATCTCTGGCCCGAACGCATAAGTCAGCATCAACATACCCACCATATGCATCATCATGCACACCGCGGAAACGCGATTCTTCTGTAACTTATCGCCGAGCACACCGCCAAGCACCACCCCAATCACCTGAAAACCAGTCATGAGTGTGATGTAAAAGGATGCCTGCGCAATGGAGTAGTCCAACGAGATGCGCATATGGTTAATCGCATGGGTGTTGACTGCCGTCACGATCATCAACGCTA
This sequence comes from Burkholderiaceae bacterium, assembly GCA_044350305.1. GTDB lineage: Bacteria > Pseudomonadota > Gammaproteobacteria > Burkholderiales > Burkholderiaceae_B > Zwartia. The sequence continues at coordinate 4,194 of JBILHV010000071.1, read as the reverse complement.
CACCATGCCCAGCCGATAACAACCAAAATGCTTTTGTGCGAAGCGCCTGACGAGGCGTGAACTCTGGCTCTGGTTTAGCTTCCACCGCATCAGACACATCAATCGTTCCACGCGCCACACCAAGTCCGTCGACTGTTTCACCGAAGTCTTCAGGGCGGCGGCGAAAGATACAGGCCAGGGGATAGCCCACGAGGATCACAAAGACACCGCATGTGAATGCGGTTTCCCGCCAGCCAAATGTTTCGATGCTCCATGCGACAAGAGGCACTAGCATTCCGCCTAATGCCAACCCCAAACCGACCATCGATAAAGCCCGCGCTCGTTTTTTTTCAAACCACTGAATCACACCAACGTTCAGTGGAAAATATCCCGCCATTGAGGAGCCAATCGCGATCACGACCGCCGCACCATAAAACCCCATCAAACTGTCGATTTGGCTCAGGAGGATGAACCCGAGCCCGAACACCACCACCCCCACCTTGATCACGCCGCGCGAACCAAACTTGTCGAGAAACCATCCAAGTAGGGGGCCGATGATGGCGGCTTCCATGGACATCAGGGCTGAGGCGCCTGAAACTGAAGTCTTACTCCAGCCTTTTTCTTGGATCAGCACAGCGATGTATGCACCAAATGCCTGATGCAGCATCATGGACTGCATAAACTGCAGCGACGCTGCAGCAAAGACCATTTTCCAGCCGTAAAAAATTTTCATCTGACTCTGAGCGTTGTATCTGACCTAGGATCAACCCTAACATAAAGAGCCTTCTCTTGCAGTCAGTGCATTAACAGTCACTTACGTTGCGGTGCACCAATTATTCGAGCGATTGCACCCCAACGACATGCACAGACTTGGTACTCTACTGGTTCAGAATTTTTCAACCTTTTAACAACTCGAGGTCATTGTGGCTAAAGCTTATTGGATTAGCGCCTATCGCTCCATCTCCAACCCTGAGGCGCTCGCCGCCTACGCCAAGCTGGCCGGTCCAGCACTCATTGCCGCTGGCGGAAAATTTTTGGCACGCAATGAAGCGGCTGCCGTCAAAGAGGCCGGTGTTAAACAACGCACGGTCTTGCTTGAGTTCGAAAGCGTCGAGGCAGCACTTGCCGCTTACAACAGCCCTGGTTATCAAGAGGCAGTTCGTGCACTGGGTACAGGATCGGTTGAACGCGATATCCGTATCGTAGAGGGCTTATAAAGCGGTCTCTTAGAGTGCGCAGGGATTCAAGCCGTTTGCGCACTCACTAACCGTGCCTGTTAGCGGGCGCACTGGCCTGCCAAAGACGCTCTCGCCATCGCCAGCCCACCGCAACGGTCGCTACCAGCCCAAGCGTTGTGTACAAGACTGTCGTCCATACAAATCCGATCGAAGATATGAGTGGTCCCGCAATGAGCAAGCCTAGTGGGAGCCCCCAAATAGCCAAGATCCGCACACCCATGATTCGACCTCGAAACTTCGGCTCTGTCGAACGCAGCATGACCGCTGCGAGTGGAGTCATACACATACTTTGAGCAAAGCCTGCGCACAACAAAAGCATCGCCCCTGCAGAGAAAGACGTAATCGGTGCGAAAATTAAAAGCAGTCCAAACCAACACACCGCCGCGACAAGCATCGCACGCGCCGTGCCTAGCGAAAAAACATTGGTGCCCAACACCAGCGATCCCAGTAACGCACCTACAGAGAAACTGGCACTGAGCAGGCCAAGACCTGTCTGATTAACCTCATAGATCGTTCTTGCGATATAGGGCAACAAGCCGAGCGAGAACGGAAAAGCGAGGAGATTAATCAAGAATGCAATGGCAATGGGCCCAAGCAACTCTGGCTTACCCCAGGCATAGACAAAGGCCTCTTTTAAGTCGCGTATTGGTGAAACCGCCGAGGGATGCCCTGCGTGCTGGCTGCGCCCTGCTACGCCGCGTGAAAAAATAAAACTAATGATGTAGAGAATCGTAATGACAACATACGCAGCGACTAAGCCGAATTGGGCAAAAACACTCGCACCTGCGAGTGCGCCCGCGATACGCGCAGAATCTGAGGTCATGCGTGACAACCCAAGCGCTGCTGTGATCTGGTCGGCTGGTTGTGTCTGACCAATCAACGCATAACGCATCATCATGTCAGAAGGACGCACCACACCAACAATAGACGCCAGCACAATCACCAGCGTCGGCGACAACAAATCAAACAGACCCAAGCAAGCAATCGACAGCGCGAGAAATCCGTACAGCCCACGCGTCAACATGAAGAGGTTTCGATAACCGAACCGGTCGCCCGCAAGACCAAAAAATGGGCTAATCAACGAACCGCTATATTGCAATGCTCCGTACACCACCAGCATGAGCACTGAATTCGACTCCACCAACACATACCAACCGAGGACCAAGATCTCCATTTCAAAGGCCCAGGAAGCACAGAGATCTGCGGGCCACTGATAGCGAAAGCTACGCACCTGAAAAGGGATACGTGAGGACTGTACGATTTTCGAGAGGGCTGCCAGCATAGGTTCCGGACGCGTTGCTGTTTCTGAGTTCTTAAACAACCGTCACTCTAACCGCAAAACACGATAAGATGAGCGGCAACATGGAGACACAAATGAAGATACTGATTCTTGGGGCGGGTGGGGTAGGCGGCTATTTCGGGGCGCGTCTCATTCAGGCCGGCGCGGATGTGACATACCTTTTGCGGGATGCGCGTCACGCAAAGATTCAAGCGGAGGGCCTCACGATCGAGACTCCTAAAGAATCATTTACCATTCGACCCAAGTCTGTGACCCGTGAGCAGTTAACACCAGACTACGACTTAATCATTCTGGCACCAAAGGCCTTTGATTTTGACGATGCGCTTGATTCCATTATCGGAGCCAGTAGCAAAGGTGTGTTGCTCCCCTTTCTAAACGGCATGAGCCATATTCAACGCCTTGACGATAAGTTTGGTCGAGATCGCGTGATGGGTGGCGTCGCCCATATTGCCGCAACAATCGCTGCAACGGGTGCCGTCAAACAATTGACTGACCTGCATGCACTCACCGTTGGCCATCGCTCTGCTGCGCACGAGTCTTTAGCGCGCGAATTTTTTGCCCTGTGTGAAAAAGCCTCGTTTGACAAGTCTTACAGCGAAAACATCGAACAATCACTCTGGGATAAGTGGGTTTTTCTGGCCACGCTTGCTGGCATGACCACCCTATGCCGTGGTCACGTCGGAAAAATCGCGGTAGCCCCTTGGGGCAAGGAAGTCATGACCGCTTTTTATGCAGAGTCCTGCGCGATCGCACAAGCGCACGGCTTTCCGACTAAAGCGAGCGCTCAACAAAAGGCCTTAGAGATGTTGACGAAAGTTGGCTCGAGTTTTGCAGCCTCGATGTTGCGCGATCTAGTTCAAGGCAATAGAACGGAACACGAACACATCCTCGGTGCGATGATCGATCGCGGTGTAGAGAAGAACGTGCCTTGCATTTTGCTTAAGACCGCGCACACACACATGGTCGCTGAGCAAACCAAATAGCGCGAATCAACGAGAGAATGCCAGCCTGATGCCGAAACCAATCAGGCACAGGCCGGCTATTTTCTCGAGCCAATAACCCAATTTGGGATTGGTCCGTAACCGCTCCGCCATAAAAAATGTCAACAAGGTCGCGCCTAACCCGTAGAGGAAGGTCAACACAGCGATCGTTCCTGCTAGAAACGCGAAAGTGACGAGCCCTCGGTGATGGACAGGATCAACGAATAAGGGAAAGAAGGCCATATAAAACACAATGGCTTTAGGGTTCAGCACCGTGATCAGCAATGCCTGACGCAAATAGTGATACGGCTTGATATTCAGGATGGGGGCCGCACCTGGTTTGGCTAACACCATGCGTATACCCAACCAACCTAGGTATATTGCACCAAGCCACTGAACGGCCTCGAAGGCAGTCGGATACGCCATCAAAATCGCAGCGACACCCGCGACGGCAAGCCACAACAGCACTTGATCTCCGAGGATCACACCCATTGTGGCGCCTAAACCACCAGCCATCCCACCTTTGCTCGTAGACGTGACCAAGGCCAAATTACCTGGTCCAGGAATCAACAAGAAGATTGTGAAGGCAACAACGAAAGAGCCGTAATCTGTCACGCCAAACATAGGGGCCTTGATATTTAATGCTTGTGCGCAGCGTTTTGCCCTGCCACAGGAGGGTTATAGGTCGCTGGCTTGA
>JBILHV010000070.1:0-7278 GCA_044350305.1 Burkholderiaceae bacterium | reverse complement strand
GGACTGCCTTGCGCGTTTGCATTCTGCACTCTGTACTGACGCCCCTCTTGAAGACCCGCCGTCTTAAGTACATCCCGGATGCCTGCACGCATTTCATCCGTGGTCTCGCTGTCTTCAAGCGTCAAGATCACCAAGGATTTCGTCTGAGCCATTGCCGCGACAGAAAAAAATCCCATCGCAAGGCACAACAACACGCTTGTCATCCATTCTGTGAGAAACCTGAGGTGCCTATTCATTCAAATCGCCAGAACGCCGTCTTGCAACCGACCCATCATCGAGCGTACCCATTTTTTTGCAGGCAAGCCAAACTTGGACTCCACATACTCCGCACGCGCCAAAAGTTGTTCCACACGCACCTCGATCGGAGGGCCTTTGAATGCCAGGACGACTTGGTTACCTGCATCGATTTGCGGCAGCGTCAAAATACGACCCTCAAAGGCCTGACTAATATTGCGAATATTACGTGCGAAACTTGCATGGGCGCCGAACAAGTTCACACTCAGCACGCCAATGTCGGCCAACGACGCGCGGCAACCCTGATAAAAGGCCAAGGAATCCCTGACCGGTCCTTGTGCCTGACCGTCGTACACATCGACCATGAGCGCACCGCACAGCCCCCAGTTTTTGCTTGCCTGAACCCACATGCCGGCATCTTGATGCTGAACGCTCAGACGGGCTGGTCGGGGAAGCTTAAAATACAGCTCGCACGCCGAAGTCACTAATGGATTGTGCTCGACCACCCGCAGTGGGTGGGGGGTGTGCTTGAGACAAAAGCGAACCAGAGAGCCCGCCCCAAGCCCAAAGAGTCCTAAAGCCTGCTGGCGGGCCGGTTCAAGGAAGACCAACCAAGCCATCATTTGCGCGGTGTACTCCAGCACAAGCTCCGCCGGACGATCTACCCACATTGCGCCTTGCACCCACTCTGTACCGAAGTGCAGGTATCGGACACCGCCACTTTCAGAAATAGTGGGGATTTCATGTCTGACAGACAACGCATTCTCCCAAGGCTTTGTTTAAAAAGACATTTTTTACCGATCGCCCAATGCAAGAATAGCATTATCGCTTTGCAAAACTTCTTCATTCCCTGTAGAATTGTGGGCTTGACTCAGGATACGTGGCCAGAATTTTAAGCACTTCCCTGTTTTAAACACTTGTTCACAAACTTTTGTTTTTAAACAACTGTGCAAATTGATGTTGGCTGGCGACCCGCCCAAACCTAAGGACTTCCAATGAAAGATGGCATCCACCCAGAATACCGCGACGTCGTGTTCGTCGACCTACAAACTGGCAACAAGTTTGTGACACGCTCTACGCTCAACAGCCGTGAGAAGATCGAAATTGATGGCAAGAGCTACCCTCTCTTCAAATGTGACGTGACATCCGAATCGCATCCGTTTTACACGGGCGCTCAAACGCGTATCGTTGAAACCGGTCGGGTCGAGAAATTCCGCGCGCGTTTCGCACGTACGAGCGGTGCTAAAAAGGCCTCCGCCTGATTTGATCCTCCAAGATCATCTCGCGCGAACCGAGGCAGCCGTTGGCTGCCTTTTTTTATCCCTTCCCCAGCCTTTCAGCACAGGTTATTGTTAAAGCGTGTCACCCCTGAGCCAATCCACTCCTGCACGAATGACTGCCCCGGCAACATTAAAACTGCCGAGGCTAGTGCTGTTTATATTGGCAACGGCATACATCCTCGCAGGATTGTTTGGTCGCGATCCCTGGAAAACAGATGACGTACTGAGTCTCGCCACCATGATCTCAGCGCTGCGTGGCGATGGAGTGGGCTGGCTGGCTTCCCATGTTGGCGCACTAGATATCCCTCAGGATGGGCCGCTCGTTACTTGGGTCGGTGCTTTTTTCATCTACGTCTTGGGCCCTTGGCTTGGAGAGATCTCCGCCTCGCGCCTGGTCAACGTGCTGTGGTTCAGCCTCACCATGACTTCCATTTGGTATGGCACCTATCTCCTTGGACGCCGGACCGAAGCACAACCCTTGCCTCTCCCCTTTGGTGGTGAACCCACCATCAAAGACTACGGAAGGCTCCTCGCCGACACAGCCACGTTACTCTGGCTTGCGACGATTGGTATTTTGCAACGCTTACATGAAACCTCGGTCGTGCCGGCCAATGTGGCCTTCCAAGCTTTCGTGTTTTATTCTTTGGCACGCATGCTCGACAAGCCCAAAATGGGTGCCTCCTGCCTTGCGATTGCCCTTGCGGGTTGCTTTCTGACGCGGGCATGGCCAGGCGTCGTACCAGTCGTTCTTGCCGTTATGCTAGCCCTACTCCCACGCAGCAGCTTATGGCCTCTACGTCATTGGGTCGTCGGAGCGATCGCGGCCGCAGTTCTACTCGTCCTATTTTGGTGGCTACCCACCCAACTCTTACATCCCGATTGGTTCAGCGCCTGGGCTCACTGGAACGCAGCACATTTTGGCGTACCAGACTACGAAACAGCCTTGCGTCCTTTGCGTGACCTGCCTTGGTTTCTATGGCCAATCTGGCCATTAGCTTGTATTGCAATCTGGCAATGGCGCCGCTGGATCACTGCCCCACACATCTGGATTCCACTCGCCGTCGCGCTGGGCGTTCTATTGACCTTACCGGTGCTCATCAAATCAGGAGAGCCCGAGTACATGCTGTTCGCAGCCCCTCTTGCGGTATTAGCCGCATTCGCAGTGCCAACCATGCGGCGAGGGGTTATCAATACACTCGACTGGTTCGCACTCATGTGTTTCTCCGTAACCGTCCTATGCGTCTGGGGCGGGTGGGCAGCTTTGCACTTCAAGGTACCTAAACAAATTTCGCTCAATATTGCCCGACTCACCACGGGCTACGAGCCGCATATTGCGTGGTGGTCAGTCATTGCCGCAGTTTTCGCAACGCTTTGCTGGGTGGGTATCGTCATCTGGCGCCTAAGGTGGAACCCAACTGTGCTGTGGCGCGGCTCTTTGCTTTGTGCGAGCGGCGTAACCATCACATGGGTCCTGCTTGTATTACTTTGGATGCCAGCAGTTGACTACGTGCGCAGCTATAGGCCAATGTCGGCAGAAATTAAACAGGTACTGACACTCCTATCCAATACGCCAGGCCAGATGGCTTGCTTACGCTCACAAGGTGTAGGCCTGGGGCCGCAAGCCTCACTGTACGTATTCGACAATATAAAGATAACCTACGACACGCAGTGCCCCTTCTTATTACAGCAAACAACGCGTAAAAAACTAGCGGAAGGTCTGGCAGGCTATAGTGAAAACACACCCGTTCTTTGGACGGGTTCGCGCGGAGCAGATCGCTTCGATCGTTATCGGCTATTACGTGTGCCCGTCAAATGAGCGTGGTAGACACGTCACCTCGTTCGGTCCGCGAAACACTGAGAGCAATCTTCAAGCAATCTTGGCCCGTATTGATTAGTCAGTGGGCTAGCATGGCCTTTGGTGTACTCGATACCGCCATGACAGGCCATGCCGGATCCGTAGATCTCGCCATCATGGCGCTGTCCATCTCTATCTACATCACCGTATTTGTTGGACTGATGGGCGTCATGCACGCACTGATCCCGATTCAAGCGCAACACGTTGGCGCAGGCGAGCTCGACCGGGTAGGACACATTTGGGGTCAAGGCGTCTGGGTCTCTCTCGTACTCTCGGTCGTGGGCGGTGCGGTCATGATGTTTCCAGACGTCTGGCTATCGTACTCAGGCGACGTTGATCCTGCCGTGCGCGCGGGCATGAAGAGTTATCTGCAGGCGCTTACCTTTGCCCTTCCTGCCGCCCTGATGTTCCGTACGGTCTATGCGCTCGCTAACGCTGTCTCTCGGCCTAAGCTGATCATGGCGATCAACTTAATTGGTATCGTATTAAAGATCTTTCTTAACTGGTTACTGATATTTGGCAACTGGGGCATGCCGGCGCTTGGCGCGACAGGCGCAGGCATTTCCTCTGCCATCGTCATGTGGATCAACCTTGGCATCGGCCTCTGGTTTATTTATCACACCCCGTTCTACAAACAGTTCGGACTCAAGCTCGGTGCGCCAGACATCAAGGCATTGTGGAGCATTTTGCGTCTGGGAATCCCAATGGGCGGCTCCTACCTGGTCGAGGTATGTGCCTTTACATTCATGGCCTTGCTCGTCGCACAGGAAGGCACCGCAGTCATTGGCGGCCATCAGATCACCGCGAACTTAGCGGCACTCGCTTACATGATGCCGATGTCGATTGGGGTGGCGACTGCCGCCCTCACCGCCCAGGCAATCGGTGCGAGACAGATACAGCAAGCCCATCGAACTAGCATGGTGGGCTTGGTGGTGGGCTTGTGTGGCGCAATGATCACAGCCTGCTTTTTATATTTTGGTCGAGACATGATCGTGGCGACCTACACCAGCGATCTGGCGGTTGCTGCTGTTGCACTATCTCTGTTAGCGCTCCTACCGTTCTTCCACATCGTCGACGCAATGCAATGCATCAATAGCTACTTATTACGCGCACACAAGGTTGCCGTTGTGCCCCTGCTTCTACAAATTGTGGCCCTCATGACAATTGGATTGTTTGGGGGCTGGTGGCTAGGCTTTGGTCCTGGCAAAGGCTTGATTGAACCTTTGCGTAATCAGCTCTTAGCAGGATCACCAGTCGGCGCAGGCAGTATGTGGCTCATGGCGACCGTGGGGCTCAGCACATCAGCCATCTTGTTACACAGCTGGTACCGGTACATTATTCGGCACAAATACTAGGGCTCTAAAGTTTAATGAACACGTCGCGATAGTATTTCAGCTCGTCGATTGATTCATATATATCAGCCAGTGCTTCATGCTTGCTGCGCTTTTCAAAGCCCTTCAGCAGCTCAGGCTTCCAGCGTCGGGCAAGCTCTTTTAGCGTACTTACGTCGACCGTCCGGTAATGAAAAAACTGTTCTAGTTTTGGCATGTACTTGAACATAAACCGACGATCTTGACTGACGGTATTACCGCACAGAGGTGATTTACCCGCCGGCACATACTGCGACAAAAAGGCGATCAGTTCATTCTGTGCCTGGTCCTCTGTCAGGGTGGAGGTCTTGACTTTTGCGGTCAAGCCACTCTTGCTGTGGGTCGAGCGGTTCCAACTATCCATCGCGTCCAACAAACTATCGGGCTGATGAACCACGAGCACCGGGCCCTCGGCAACAATCGTAAGATCAGGCTCCGTGACCACCACCGCCACCTCGATAATGCGCTCCTTTTCGGGATCCAGTCCCGTCATCTCCATATCGAGCCACACCAAACGGAATTCGTTGGGTATGGTCTTTACGGCTGCTGGGGTTGCGCTTTTAGAGGCAGTCTTAGTCATATAATCATCCGGTTAAAACACGATTTTCTCACATGCCGTCTCGAGGCAGTTAGGTCATATGCTTACTATCCTTTTTGTTGTGCTCTTACTTGTCATGCTAGGCGTCCGGATTTGGCTGTCAAATCGGCAGATCCGGCACGTCTTGGCCCACCGCGATGTCGTACCAAAAGAGTTCGCTGCAAAAATCGGACTTTCGAGTCACCAGCGTGCGGCGGACTACACCGTTGCCAAAGTGCGGCTAAGAATGTTGGAAATGCTTTTTGATGCTGCTGTGCTGATCGGTTTGACTTTGCTGGGTGGACTGCAATACATCGATACCATCACGAGCAGCATCACCTCTCACGCTTTGCTGCGACAAGTCATTTTGGTGATGAGTGTGTTCGTGCTCTTGGGTGCGCTGGGTATACCCTTTGCGCTATACAGACAATTCAAACTTGAGGCTCACTTTGGCTTTAATCGCATGACGCTAAAAATGTTCGTCAGCGACACGCTCAAAGAGACCCTCGTAGGTGCCCTATTGGGGATCCCGCTGATTGCCGCCGTGTTGTGGTTGATGGCGGAAGCCGGCAACCTTTGGTGGCTCTGGGCCTGGGCACTTTGGACCGGGTTTTCACTCTTGGTCGCATTTATTTACCCAACATGGATTGCGCCTCTTTTCAATAAATTTATGCCGCTAGAGGACGCTGCGCTGGCCGCGCGCATTCAAGAGCTCGCCAACCGTTGCGGATTCACACTCAGTGGTCTGTTTGTGATGGACGGATCCAAGCGCTCTGCGCATGGCAACGCGTACTTTACCGGTTTTGGTCGTGCACGCAGAATTGTTTTCTTTGATACCTTGCTTTCGCGCTTAACCCCGAACGAAATCATCGCCGTCTTAGCGCACGAGCTCGGTCACTTCAAACATCGGCATATTCTGAAACGCATGATCACAATGTTTATCGGATCGCTTATTTTCTTTGCTCTATTAGGGTGGCTCGCCACACAAAGCTGGTTTTATACAGACTTAGGTGTGATTCCCCAAATGGGCACACGTAATGATGCCATGGCCTTAGTGTTATTTTTTCTAGTCGTACCCATCTTCACCTTTGGGTTAACACCCTTAAGAAGCTGGCTATCAAGGCGTGATGAGTTTGAGGCAGACCGTTTTGCCAGAGACCAGAGCTCCGCAGACGAACTAATCAACGCACTCGTCAAACTCATGGACGATAACGCATCGACACTCACGCCAGACCCAGTGCACTCTGCTTTTTACGATAGTCATCCACCCGCTGCCATTCGGATTCGGCACCTGTCCGCTGCATGAGCCAATACACGCAAGGTCGAGTCATTGCCGCCCACGGGCGGCACTACACAGTAGAACTATCAGATCTAACACTACTTAAATGTTATCCACGTGGCAAAAAAAATGAAGCCGCTGTGGGTGACTATGTAGAAATCACACGTCAAGGTCAGGACGAAGGCGCGCTGGAGTCTATCCAGCCCCGCAAAAATCTTTTGTTTCGCTCTGACGAGTCTCGCAGCAAGCAGTTCGCAGCAAACGTAGACCAACTGCTCATTGTGATTGCAGTAGAGCCCGCGTTTTCAGATGACTTACTCGGCCGCGCGCTGGCTGGCGCCTGGTCAGCCGATATCACTCCGGTCATTTTGCTCAACAAGGTTGATCTCACCGTAGGACTGCCTGCGGCTCAAGCAAAACTCGCCCCCTTTCGCAAGCTACGGGTTCAAGTGCTCGAGTTGTGCGCGCGAGATCCAGACAGCGTGAACGAGGTTGTTTTGCCTTTACTGCGCGAAAAGACCTCGTTACTGCTCGGACAAAGTGCGATGGGTAAATCGACCTTACTCAACACCTTAGTGCCACTTGCGCTGGCCGCAACACAAACACACTCGATTGCACTCGGCGCGGGCCGACACACCACCACAAGCACGAAGCTCTATCACTTGCCTGGTCAAGGTGGAGAT
>JBILHV010000069.1:0-7289 GCA_044350305.1 Burkholderiaceae bacterium | reverse complement strand
TCGGTGATGCCGCAGGCATTGGCCCTGAAATTGTGGTCAAACTCCACGCGCAAGGCTTGCCTGCAGCTTGCGTGGTGTACGGGGACCTCGGTGCGCTCACACGCGCGGCGCGAATGCTTGGCTCTGCGGTGCAGTGCATCGCCATCGAGACATTGCAAGACATCCCTGCGGAGCCTCGCCCGGGTGTCCTGTACGTGCGCCCTACCCATCCTTCGCTACCAGAGGATCTGCCGTTAGGACGCGTTGACGCTCGAGCCGGCAGCGCTGCCGTGAGCGCCTTACGTATGGCAATCGACGATGCGATGCAGCAGCGTGTGCGTGCCATCGTCACTGCCCCACTAAACAAAGAGTCCATGCACGCAGCAGGCATCGATTTTCCTGGTCATACAGAAATACTCGCGCAACAATCGGGCGCAGAGCATGTCGCCATGATGTTGGTCAACGATCAACTACGCGTCATCCTTGCCACCATCCACATCCCGTTAGCTGAAGTGCCTCGCACACTGACGATCGAGCTTGAAAAACGTACGATCGAACTGGCGCATCAAGCCTGTCTGGCCATGGGCGTGTCAGCCCCGCGTATCGCGGTCGCAGGACTGAATCCGCACGCGGGAGAACAGCGCAAGTTTGGTGATGAAGATCTCGACATCATTGCACCAGCCATCGCTCTTGCGCGCGCTCAGGGCATCGATGCGACGGGACCCTGGCCGGGCGACACAGTCTTCATGCGCGCACGCCAAGGCGATTTTGATATGTGCGTCGCCCAATATCACGATCAAGGTCTCATTCCGATCAAGTATCTCGGTTTAGATCAAGGTGTGAATGTCACCGTCGGCCTGCCCTTTGTGCGCACCAGCGTGGACCATGGCACGGCTTTCGATATTGCAGGCAAAGGCGTAGCAGACCCGTCTTCGCTGCGTGCAGCGTTTGATTTAGCGCTGGCTCTCACAAAGAAATGAAACGTATCCCCTTGTAGGTGTAAACCCTATATTTTGCATCTTTACGTAAAAATTTAGGTTAACTAACCTCTCTAAGTATATAATTTGACTGGTTTTTATACTTTAAGAGGCGCTGGGAATGCGTTTGCTGCTCGCTTTACCCCTACGAAAAGCATGGATTTCAAGCGCAATTTGCTTGGCCATCGCTGCTTCGCCTCTTGTCGTAAGTGCTCAACAGTCTGCGCCAAGCAGTGCTTCCACGACGCAAGCTGCGAAACCCAAGAAAACCACCACCACAAAGAAAAAACAGCAAACAAACAAGACGACCAAATCAACAACACCCAGCGCGTCCCCGAGCAAGAAAGCTGCGCCCGCAGGCGCCCCGCAGGGTAATCGCGCTGTCACACCCAAGAACGAAAAAACTCCGACAGGCGCCAAAGCCGTTGTGCCTGCTGCGAATCATGGCAAGAGTGCGGCAGGCGCGGCAGCAGGTGTGGTGGCCGCGTCGGGCGGCTTACGTTCAAATGTCGTATTTGTGCAAGACTTAAACAGCAAAGCCGTTCTGTACTCGCGCAACGAGCAAGTTGTGCGCCCTATCGCTTCCATCACAAAACTGATGACAGCTGTCATCGTTGTGGATGCGAAACTTCCGATGAATGAAGTGATTCAAATCACGCAGGCTGACGTGGACGTTGTGAAACACAGCCGCTCACGTCTAGCCGTTGGTGCAAAACACACGCGCGGCGACCTCATGCATTTAGCGTTGATGTCTTCAGAGAACCGTGCTGCCCACGCCCTAGGACGCAGCTATCCTGGCGGCATGACGGCCTTCGTGAGCGCCATGAACGCCAAGGCTCGTGAACTTGGCATGGTGCAATCAACCTTTGTGGATCCCACCGGTCTATCAAGCGCGAACGTATCCACGCCACGCGACCTCGTCAAGCTCTTACAAGCATCCGCCTCACGGCCTTCGATTCGCTTTTATACGACTGACCAGCAGCACGAAGTGCGCTCAGCTGGACACCCTACACTCTTTCGAAATACCAACATGCTTGTGAGCAATCCAAGTTGGGATATCAAGGTGTCCAAAACAGGCTTCATCAATGAGGCGGGTCAGTGTCTGGTGATGGTGGCGCGAATTAACAATCGCGACACAGCGATTGTGCTGCTCAATGCTGAGGGAAAGGGCACACGTATAGGCGATGCCATCAAGATCAGGCAAATGATTCAAGCTAAGCAAGTTGCCTCAGCGCCCGTTGAAGTTGCTAGTTTGAATTAATCAACGCCGTCGCATCAGCCTAGTAGCTCGATTGCGACGATCCACCTGCAAAGTTCAAAAAGCGTGTGCTGGAGCCTTGGAAGGTTAAGCGCACCACGCCGATCGGGCCGTTACGCTGTTTACCAACAATAATTTCAGCCGTTCCCTTATCGGGTGAGTCCGGGTTGTAGACCTCATCGCGATAAATAAACAAAATCAAATCAGCGTCTTGCTCAATCGCACCCGATTCGCGCAAGTCACTCATGACTGGGCGTTTATTGGGACGTTGCTCGAGACTACGGTTCAACTGGGAGAGCGCAATGACTGGGCATTCCAGCTCTTTAGCCAAAGCTTTGAGCGAACGACTGATTTCGGAAATTTCAGTGGCGCGGTTCTCACCACTCGAACTTGCCCCCATCAACTGCAAGTAATCGATCACGATTAAGCCCAACCGTCCGCACTGGCGGGCCAAGCGACGAGCGCGTGCACGTACCTCTACCGAGCTCAGCGCAGGGGTCTCATCGATATATAACTGGGCATCTTGCATGCGCTGTACCGCGTGCGTCACACGAGGCCAGTCGTCGGCGAGTAATTTTCCGGTTCGCATCCGATGCTGATCGAGCATACCAACCGAGCCCAGCATACGCATCGCAAGTTGTACCGCTCCCATTTCCATGGAGAACACGGCCACAGGCAATCCATGCTCAATCGCGACATGTTCCGCGATATTCATCGCAAGCGAGGTTTTACCCATCGAGGGGCGCCCGGCCACAATGACGAGATCACCGCTGTGAAGACCCGAGGTCATGCGATCCAGGTCGGTGAAGCCGGTGGGCACACCCGTGACATCATTATCGCCCTCACGGTGATAGAGCTCGTCAATGCGCTCTACCACTTCGGACAACAAGGGCTGTATTTCTCGGAATCCTGTTGTGGCCTTCGCGCCTTCCTGGGCGATCTTGAAGACCTTGGACTCGGCCTCGTCAAGTAACTGACGCGCCTCCTTGCCCTGGGGATTAAAAGCGGTTGCGGCGATTTCATCCGCCACACTCACCAACTTACGCAACATGGATCGCTCTCGTACGATTTCAGCGTAGCGGCGGATGTTTGCGGCGGAAGGCGTGTTGTGCGCCAAGGCGTTCAAGTAGGCTAAACCACCCACCTCTTCAGACTTCCCCACGCTGGCAATCGATTCATGCACCGTCACTACGTCTGCGGCACGAGACAAATTGATCAAGCGGGCAATGTGGTGCCAGATCAATCGGTGCTCAAACCGGTAGAAGTCATCCTCATTGACGACATCCGTGACACGCTCCCACGCCGCATTATCAAGCAGCAAACCGCCCAACACCGACTGCTCCGCCTCTGCCGAGTGAGGGGGAACGCGCAGGTATTCGAGCTGAGGATCGGGAGTGTTATTCATCCGGTAATGATAACCGCAAGGCATCGCCAACGTACAACAAACCTCTAATATCTCGGCCTGGCAGGCGTTTTAAAAACCATCCAAGATATCTTTGGGTCGCCCCAATGACGCGACCCAGTCGACGTAATTGTTCCTTAACCTCTGGATCAGGATTTGCTTGCAGATAAGCCTGCAATAAGCGAAGGCACAAGGTCTGCCGCTCGTCGGGACCGAACTGCTCTCCGCGCAAGCCGGCCATTGAAGAAAGCATCTGATAGACATCGTACGCCTGGGCAAGCGGGCGAGACAACGCTTCCCCAATGTTTTCCTCGAAATCGATTCGGGTCATCACGAGACCTTCGCACATTAGATTACGCAACTGAGCCCCGCCATGCACAAAACCAGGGCGATGAAACGCGGCCAAGTCCTGCGCGGCGCGATCCATCCAGAGGAGGCGATTGGGCGGGGTGTCGATGCGAATCAGATAAGGCATATCCTGCCCAACATACTCGAGCACCAACACGCCCGGTTGATGACGCCACACGGTGGGCACGCGGCAACCCTGTCTCATTAAAAACTCGAGCCTGCTTGCCTCGTCATCTAAGCTCATTCGCATCAGCACCGATACCGACGGCCGCTCGCCAAGCGTCAACCAACAAATAAGTGACAACACCCCAGCACGCAGGTAGTGCGTTGCATTCACAACCGCGTCGGTAAGCTTAGGCCGACGTAGCTTGATGACACAGCGATGCCCCGCTATCTCAACGATATGCACGGACGAGGGCTCAGCGCGATGGTCTGCGAGCCAACGTGTAATCGCCAACTGAAAACTAGGATCGGATGTAGACATAAACAGGTCATTCAAAAGTCAAAAAGCCGGCTCGGGCCGGCTTTTTGATTAGTAGCATGCGAACTTAAACGAGATCGCCAACCACGACTATTGTGATGCTGCTCACGACATCTGGATGCAGTGAGAGTTGCACAGGGAATTCACCCACGGTCTTCAGTGGACCCTCAGGTAAACGCACTTGTGCTTTTTCAATGCCAGTAAAACCCGCAGCGACCAAACCGAGCGCGATGTCCATGTTGGTCACAGAACCAAACAGACGACCGTCTACACCCGCTTTTTGAGTGAGGCTCAGTGAGAAGCTTTCCAAACGCTTACCAAGCGCCTCAGCGGCAGCCAGTTTTTCAGTCTGCACTTTTTCGAGCTCTGCGCGGCGCAGCTCAAACTCTTTGAGCGCAGACTCCGTGGCACGACGTGCTTTTTTCTGGGGAATCAGAAAGTTACGGGCGTAGCCATCGCGCACACGCACGACTTCACCGAGATTCCCTACGTTAACGACTTTTTCGAGAAGAATAATTTGCATAATAGGCCTCGGAATCAGTTGTGGTTGTCAGTGAAAGGCAACAGAGCCAAAAAGCGCGCACGCTTGATTGCTGAGTCGAGCTGGCGCTGATAGATCGCCTTCGTGCCAGTCAGACGGGCAGGAATGATCTTCCCGTTTTCTTGAATGAAATCACGCAGTGTGTCGAGATCTTTGTAATCAATCTCATCAACGCCGGCGGCGCTGAACCGACAAAATTTACGACGCTTGAAAAGCGGATTTTGCTGAGTGAACTTCTTTTTTTCTTTACGTTTACCGAAGAAAGCCATGATATGCCCTATTCAAATTTGTTCGATGCGCTGCGCATGCAGCCTATATTTTTGAGAATCTTTTCTAACCGGAGCCAAAAAACCTTGGACGTTTACTGAGCGTCCCAAACTTATCGTGTTAGTCATTTGTGCTAAATCTGCCATTGCCACCACGGTGATGCTGAAGGTGATGCGACGTGGCTGACCTGCTTCAATCACTTCGGACTCGTGAGAGAGTAAGAATTCGAGAACTGGGACCCCAGACGGTGTGTACCTTAAGGGAGAAAGCTCTGCGACCTGACCCTGCACTTCAAGCCGATTCACAACAAATCCGGATTACTCAACGTCGTCGGACATCGACTCTGCGGATGCCTTACGCGCCTCATCACGCTCGACTTGTTTCATCATGATTGAGGGCTCAGTTTGAGCGGCCTTAGTCTTGATCACAAGGTGACGCAACACGGCATCGTTGTAACGGAAAGAATGTTCGAGTTCGTCCAGTGTCGCCTGGCCGCACTCAATGTTGAAACACAAGTAATGCGCTTTCACTAATTTTTGAATGGGATAGGCAAGTTGACGACGACCCCAGTCTTCTGTGCGGTGAACTTTACCGCCCTGAGTCGTCACCAGCGCTTGATAGCGCTCGACCATCGCGGGCACTTGCTCGCTCTGATCCGGGTGAACAATAAAAACAATTTCATAATGGCGCATGCAATGCACTCCTGAGGATGTCCGACGCATTGCATGAAAACAAAGCGCCAGGGGCAGCCCGCCAAGGCCAAACATTGGCTGGTCGAGCAAGAAAGTCTATTATTTTCGCGTATTTACACGTAAAACGCAAATCAAGGGATGAAGCGCGCTCGAATGCTCCGCTCAATTCCGGCGGCATCCAAACCAACGCCCGCTAGCAAGGCCCCCTGCTCCCCGTGATCGATAAATCGATCCGGCAGGCCCAACTGCAGAACAGGGCATGTCAGCCCAGCCGCATTCAGAAACTCCGTCACAGCACTTCCTGCACCGCCCATGATCGCGCCCTCTTCAAGCGTGACCAAGCCACGATGCTCTGCCGCCATCTTTCGCACAAGCTCCGCGTCAAGGGGCTTGACGAAGCGCATATCCACAACCGTTAGATCCAGGGACTCAGCTACCTTTAGTGCTGCAGGGAGCAAGGTACCAAACACTAACAGGGCCAAATCCTTCCCCTGACGACGAATAATCCCGCGTCCGACGGGGACAGTATCTAAACCGGCGTCGATCGCCGCCCCCGCACCCGATCCTCTCGGATATCTCACTGAGGCCGGACCTGGGTGCTGATAACAGGTCGTCAGCAATAGTCGGGTCTCGTTTTCATCTGAAGGAGTGGCCACCACCATATTCGGGATGCAGCGCAGAAAGGCGATGTCATAGTTTCCAGCGTGCGTCGCGCCATCCGCCCCCACCAAGCCCGCGCGATCCAACGCAAAGGTGACATCTAGATTCTGCAAGGCGACATCGTGGATTAACTGGTCATAGCCGCGCTGCAAAAACGTGGAGTAGATTGCCACAACCGGCTTCTGACCTTCACAGGCTAGGCCTGCAGCAAAGGTCACTGCGTGTTGCTCAGCAATGCCCACATCAAAGTAGCGTTTGGGGAAGCGTTTTTCAAACGCCACCATGCCGCTGCCTTCGCGCATCGCCGGCGTCACACCCGTGAGCCTTGGGTCGTGCTCGGCCATATCACACAGCCAGGTTCCAAAGACCTGCGTAAAGGTTGTTTTGGGTACTGCCGCAGGCTTTTGAATGCCGACGGCCGGATCAAATTTTCCGGGGCCGTGATAAAGAACGGGATCGGCCTCGGCCAGTTTGTAACCCTGCCCTTTTTTAGTCACGACATGTAAAAACTGCGGTCCTTTCAAGGCACGCATATTTTGTAGCGTTGGGACCAACGCGTCTAGGTCATGTCCATCGATAGGCCCAACATAGTTAAAGCCCATTTCTTCAAACAGCGTAGCGGGGGTCACCATCCCCTTCGCATGCTCCTCAAAGCGACGTGCCAACTCAAGAACAGGCGGCACA
>JBILHV010000068.1:0-7333 GCA_044350305.1 Burkholderiaceae bacterium | reverse complement strand
ACCGCCAAACTTCTTGGACAACACCGTCGTGATCGCTGCGGTCAGCGTCGTTTTGCCGTGGTCAACGTGGCCAATTGTGCCAACGTTGACGTGTGGTTTGGTGCGTTCGAATTTACCTTTTGCCATGGCTGACTCCTGACCGGAATTAAAGCGAATGAAGAATAAATAACCTGTGTTTAGTACTAACTGCTTTCTACTGGTGCCCATGACGCGGATCGAACGCGTGACCTCTCCCTTACCAAGGGAGTGCTCTACCACTGAGCCACATGGGCGCATTCGCCGGGCTGGGCCCCACGAACCTCTAATCTATAAGAACCGCGACCTGCACATTAACTTCGGCACTGCTAACATCTCTTTACCCTGTACAACCTGCACGAGCCACTGGAGCGGGTGAAGGGAATCGAACCCTCGTCGTAAGCTTGGAAGGCTTCTGCTCTACCATTGAGCTACACCCGCCCGTCTCGAGCTTGCGTACGTCTAAGCGCTCGCCTCTATGGTGGAGAAGGTTGGATTCGAACCAACGTAGGCGCAAGGCCAACAGATTTACAGTCTGCCCCCTTTAACCACTCGGGCACCTCTCCACAAGAGAACCGACGATTATGATGGAACTTTTCCGAATTGTCAAGAAAGTCGGGGGGTTGTAACCACTATCGAAAGGGATTAGTCACACACGCTCAGCCAATCTCGAAAACCAAAGATTGCTGGGCGTTGGCGGTTTTTCTTAGTGCGGTAGTTTGAACGCACCGCGCTCTTGCTCATCGATCTGCGCCAATAGGTTCATCTCCCAAGCCAAATATTGCCGCGCGGCGGCTTTGTTGCCGTCATGACGATCATGCACAAAAAATAGGTAATCAATGCTTTGGGCGTCCGTGGGCTCGTCAGGCGTCGCTATCCAATCTAGTCCCGCTGCCATGCATTGCTCTTTGGTCGCCATACAAACCCGCAGCTTGCTTACGCCCAACTCCGTCAAGTCCAGCGCGGCAAGCTCCGCGACCGCCGCATCATCAACAAACAGAACGACGGACTTACCTTTAAGCAATGCTAATGTTTCAAGCTTAGGTCTTACCGCCCACTGCGCACCGCGAACGTGGCCCTCGCGATACTTCGTGCTCACACGCAAGTCCAGCAGTGTGGCTCCTCCACTTAACCACGCGCCGAGGTCGGTCGCAGCGAGTTTCTCCAGCTCCGATTCCTTGCTCGATGTCGCAGGCGTGGTCTGGCCCCACTTGTATTGCAGCGCGTCGTCACAGACAGCCACCTCCCAACCCAACATGGCCAACCAGGAGGCCATCGCGGGCGCCCGCGCACCATCGCTATCGAACAACACGAGCCTGGCGCCGCGCACACCGACATATTGATCCGTGGCTTGGACGAGTTGCCCGCCCGGCGTGTGTTGTGCACCGGGGATGCTACCTTGTGCAAACTCTTCTGGGGTACGCACATCGCACAAGAACGTCGTACGCTCTTTGTCGGCGAGCCACTTTTGAACTTGATCTCCACTCACAAAAGGCACGTGATGTTTTTGCGCAAGTGCGCGTGCCCTGGCCTGGCGTTGCTTCGCGGCATTCGGATCAACAACAAGGGGATGCCGTTGCGCAGCACCATGGTCAAGGACGAAGTCGGCCAGATACCAGCCTTGGGTGCCGTTTTCCAGCGCAACCACTTTATTTTTTATACCCAGATTAATGAGCGTCTGAGCACCAATAATGCTGCGTGTACGTCCTGCACAATTAATAACAATCGTCGTGTCAGGGCTGGTCACAATATCGTCTATACGCAGAGGCAGCTCACCATTCGGGCAACACATTGCGGTCGGAATACTCATTTTTCGGTATTCGGTGTAGGGGCGTCCATCCAGGATCACCATGTCTTCTTTATTCTTGATCTTCTCATTGAGCTCTTGTGCGGTGATACGTGGCGTATCAAAGGCATGCTCTGCCAACTCACCAAATGCTTTGCTCGGCAAATTGACGCCTGCAAAAACCTCCAACCCGGCCGCTTTCCACGCCGCCATGCCACCATCTAAGTAGTGCAGATTGGTGTAGCCCGCATCTGCCAGACGCTTGCACGCCTTTAAAGATAAGACATTCTCGTCGTCACCCACCAGAACCATGCGAACATCTTTACGGCCAACCAGGCGATCCACTTCGGCCTCTAGTTTGCTGTAGGGCGTTGAGACAACATAGAACAAATGTTCCTCGCCGTATTGCCCATGTTCACGCACATCAAGCAAGGCAATTTCTTTGCCATCATGCACCCAAGACTTTAGTGTCTTTGCGGACACTGCCGATCCATTTTGATTTGTCATGTTGTCTGTCTCCAATTAGCTTTCAAGATCTTCTTTGAGGTGCATTTTTTCAATGATGGAAGAGCAATGCTCCCAACCATGGAAGTCAACAATCAACTGACCACGCTCTTTGCCTGTGACTTTCAAGGTCACTTTTGTGCCAAGTTGATCCGAAAGTGCTTCTTCGAGTCTCGCGACATCTCGCGACACGGTTTTAGCGCGTGATGTTTTAGTTGATGTGCCTTTATCGGTTCGGGCAACGAGCTGCTCTGCGTCGCGCACAGATAAGCGCTTAGCAATGATTTGATTTGCCAGTTGGATTTGTGTGGCCGTGTCGACGGCCAACAGCGCGCGCGCATGACCCATGTCAATATCACCGGCAAGCAACATCGTTTGAACCGCGCTCGCGAGATTAAGTAGGCGCAGCAGGTTGCTTGTTGCGGAGCGTGAGCGACCAATTGCCTGAGATGCTTGCTCATGTGTCAGACCAAACTCATCGAGCAAGCGCTTGACGCCTTGCGCTTCTTCGAGAGGGTTGAGGTCTTCTCGTTGAATGTTTTCAATCAACGCCATCGCCGCGGCGTGTTCGTCAGTAACCTCCTTAACCAACACGGGGACTTCGGTCAGGCCGGCTAGTTGAGCTGCGCGAAAACGGCGTTCGCCGGCGATAATTTCGTAACGACCTTTGGCAACATCCACTGGTCTGACCAAGATCGGCTGCATGATGCCTTGAGCGCGAATCGAGTCCGCAAGCTCGGCCAAAGCGCCTTCGTCCATACGAGTCCGCGGCTGGTACTTCCCGGCCTGCAACTTGTTCACTGGCAACGTACTGGGCTGTCCTGGCGAGACGTCGCCTTGAGCAAGTTGACCAATGCCAGGGGCATCCGCACCCAGAAGAGCCTCTAATCCGCGCCCGAGGCCTTTAGGTTTTTTAGTGACCATTTTTATATTCCTATCGTTGAGTGCGATATCGCACCACAACGTTATTAGTTAGGTTATGCGTTGGGGTTCGCGCGCACGCGTTCGATAACTTCCGCACCAAAAGAGATATATGCCTGGGCGCCACGCGAGCTCGGGTCATAGACAACACCAGGCATTCCATGGCTGGGAGCTTCGGCTAATCGTACGTTTCTGGGTACAACCGTTTTAAATACTTTGTCACCGAAGTGTGCTTCGAGTTGAGCGGAAACCTGTTGTTGCAAGGTGACTCTCGGGTCATACATGACGCGTAGCAATCCAATCAAACTGAGTTCTGGGTTGATATTGCGGTGAACGCGTTTAATTGTGTTAACCAGATCGGACAGTCCCTCCAGTGCAAAGTATTCGCACTGCATAGGAATGATCACGCCATGCGCTGCCGCTAAACCGTTAAGCGTTAGGAGGGACAACGTAGGAGGGCAATCAATGAGAACGAAATCATATTCCCCAGCAACACTTGAGAGGGCCTGTTTTAGTTGAAGCTCTCGTTCGTCCATGCCAACTAGGTCGATCTCCGCGCCAGAGAGCTCACGGTTCGCTGGCAATACATCGTATCCGCCACTAGTTGAGGGAACACGCGCCTCAGCAATCGACGCCTCTCCGATTAATACATCGTATAAATTGTGTGCCAGGGTGCTTTTGTCTATGCCACTACCCATTGTCGCGTTGCCCTGCGGATCCAAATCAATCAACAAGACGCGCTGGTTTAGTTTTGCAAGTCCAGCGGCTAAGTTGATGGCCGTTGTCGTTTTGCCCACACCACCTTTTTGATTGGCAATACAAAAGATTCGCGCGGTGGCTGTAATGTTATTTGTCATGGATTTCCCGTCCGGTGCAACCAAACCAAGCAACGCTGGGCTTGTAACTCTGGAACATGTATAGGTTCAACGCTGTCGACAGACCAGGCGGTCTTGGAGGCAAGCTCAGCAAACTCGTCGTCTGTCGGGCGCGCTTTCATTGCAATAAGGTTTCCGGTGGGCAAGACTCTTTCACCAGCAGTTTGTGCAAAATCTGATAGCGAAGCGAAGGCGCGAGAGATCACAACATCATATTGTGCAGACTGGGCCTCGACTCGCGCGTGTATGGCGCTTAGGTTGGACAGCCCAAGCACCCCGCGCATTTGGCGCACGAAGGTCATCTTCTTTTCTACCGCATCCACACACGTCACTTGCGCTGCTGGCAGCATGATCGCTAATACCACGCCTGGCAATCCGGCACCTGCGCCGACATCTAGAATGGTTGGGGCTTGGTGCTCACGCACGGCTAATGCACGCTTGACAGGACCGACCACGGCCAAGCAGTCGAGTATGTGCTGCGTGAGCATTTGATCCGGGTCGCGGATGGCTGTCAGGTTATAGCTGCGGTTCCAATGTTGTAACTGCTCTATATATTGCTGCAGTTGGCCGATTTGCTGTTCGGAGGCATCAAGATGCAGCGTGTCACACGCCTGGGCCAGACGCTGCGCGTAAGCGGTTGGGTTCAATAGCGCCTGCATCACTTCGTTACTGCAACCATTCTGGAGTGGTGGCGCTTCAAGTGAATCAGCAATAACGAGATCGCGGCAGGTGTTACGCCAGAGATCCGCGAGGCCTGTCCGACGGTTTGTGGACGGTGCGTTTTCAGCTTTTGGCGAACCTCAAAAGATAGGCTGGTGATCCCTTCAAAATCAAAGGCGCTCGGTATTTGCTGGTCTTCATGGCTCTGCTGTCGTTCAATCTCTTCTTGCTGGCGAGCAATGTAACCTTCGTATTTGATCTGAATCTCGACCTGTTCTGCGACCTCACCTGGGGGCACACCTTTTGGCAAGCTCACCTCCTGGTGATAGACCATTTCCATCAAGGAAAGGTAAGAAACGTTTGGGCGCTTGATTAAATCTGATAGCAAGTACTCGCGCTCAATTTCTTTGCCTAGGACCGCACGCGCACTATCGGGTGGCATCATTCGCGGATTGACCCAGGTTGAACGTAAGCGCTGAACCTCTTTTTCGACTGCATCGCGCTTGCGACAAAAGGCCTCCCAACGAATATCGTCCACCAAACCGAAGTTGCGTCCCAACTCTGTTAAGCGCCAGTCTGCATTGTCTTCGCGCAAACTTAGGCGATATTCTGCACGAGAGGTAAACATTCGATAGGGCTCTGTCACGCCCTTCGTCACCAGGTCATCCATTAGGACGCCCATGTAGGCTTGATCTCGTCGCAATATAAATGGAGTGTCATCACGGGCAAAACGTGCGGCGTTAATGCCGGCCAATAAACCTTGCGCAGCAGCTTCTTCGTAACCGGTCGTGCCGTTGATTTGTCCGGCAAAAAACAAGCCTGAAATCAACTTGGTTTCTAAGCTTTGTTTCAATTCGCGCGGGTCAAAGTAATCATATTCAATGGCATATCCTGGTCGAACAATGTGCGCTTGCTCCAAGCCGCGCAAAGAACGAATCAACTCTAGCTGGACATCAAAGGGCAAACTTGTTGAAACACCGTTAGGGTAAATTTCATGGGTATCTAAACCCTCTGGCTCCAGGAACACTTGGTGCGCATTTTTATCTGCGAACCGATGGACCTTATCCTCAATCGAGGGGCAGTACCGGGGACCCACACCCTCAATCACGCCGCTGTACATCGGCGATCTATCTAGGCCGCCGCGAATAATCTCATGTGTGCGCTCATTAGTATGCGTCACCCAACAAGGGACTTGTCGTGGGTGCATGGCAGCAGTACCCAAGTATGAAAACACAGGGACTGGATCCAAGTCGCCGGGCTGCTCTTCCAAAATAGCAAAGTTAATACTTCGGCCATCTATCCTTGGTGGGGTACCTGTTTTAAGTCGCCCCTGAGGCAAACGCATTTCTTTGAGTCTACGACCCAACGTTGACGCGGAAGGATCGCCCGCGCGACCAGCGGAATAGTTGTTTAGGCCGACGTGCACCAATCCGTTAAGAAACGTTCCAGCGGTTAATACCACGCTGCGGGCCCTGAAGGTTAGTCCCGTTTGTGTCGCTGCGCCGCAGACGCGCTCACCATCTAACAACAAATCATCGACAGCTTGTTGAAAAAGCCAGAGATTAGGCTGATTTTCTAACCTACCGCGAATTGCTTGTCGATAAAGGACGCGGTCCGCTTGTGCGCGGGTTGCACGAACTGCCGGGCCTTTAGAGCCATTTAGTATTCGAAACTGTATCCCAGCCTCATCCGTTGCAATCGCCATGGCACCGCCTAGCGCATCCACCTCTTTAACGAGATGTCCTTTTCCAATGCCACCAATCGAAGGGTTGCAAGACATTTGCCCAAGGGTTTCTATATTGTGCGTAAGTAAAAGTGTCTTTGCACCGCTTCGCGCTGCGGCGAGCGCAGCCTCACTTCCAGCGTGGCCGCCACCAACGACAAGGACGTCGAATACAGAGGGGTAATTCATTTATTCTGGGCGATAGGACTGACTTGGGGAACGGATTATAGACCGAGCGGTCCGCCTTGGAGATGTTTCACGTGAAACAAAATACTCTCGCGGGGCGCCTGTGCATAACATTGTGAGTATCTTCGCGCAGCATAAACAAAACCCAGCGCTAAATCGCCTGACGCCCCGCGTTCGCTAGGCGTCGCGGCCAATTTGGGGCCATACCCCTGTGGACAACTTAATGTGGTCAGCCCTTTTTCATCACCATGTTTCACGTGAAACATTGCAATACGCAAAAGTAAGCTGTCTATAACTATATGGATAACTCTGTGACTATCTTGTTAACAACGCGCTAACAACTTGGGATAACTTTATTTGCTGCGAACACCATAGTTCTGAAAATATCGAGAAATCACGTGGGCATATAGCGGCCCCGTTACTAAAACGACCCCCGCCATTCTAAAAACCTGGAATGCCGTGACCAAGGGCACGCCCAAATGCAACACCTTCGCCGTAATCGCCATTTCTGATATTCCCCCTGGCGCAACCCCTAGCATCAACGAGACGGTTGGCAGGCCGGAGACCATATGCAGAACGGTAGCAAAGCCGAACGCCAACAACAGAGCTGTCGCCGTGAATACCACCACCATCATCAAAAAGCGCGGCGCTGTCCTAAAAAAC